>JAUYMQ010000560.1 GCA_030698575.1 Deltaproteobacteria bacterium | reverse complement strand
CTTCTCCTCCAGCCGCGCCAGCCAGACGTAGGCGATCATCAGGATGGGCCAGAGCACCAGCGTGATGGCCGTGGGATAGTGCACGAGCCAGCCCAGCGTGAACAGAAAGATGCCGGTGTACTGGGGGTGCCGGATGTACTTGTAAACGCCGTCGGTCACGAGGGTCTCGGCGCGATGAATCTTCCGCCAGCCCACCGCGATGAGGACCACGCCCAGGAGGCTCACGGCCGTGCCGGCGGAGGCGACCCAGTGCCCCACCGCTCGAAAATACCCGTGCGCGAGGCTCGGGATCTCGACGAGCGGCGAGGCAAGGAAGACGAACAGCGGCCAGCCGAACATCTCGGTCATGAGGGCGATGACAAAGGCGAAGAAGGCGCCGTGCGACCGCCAGGCCTTTCTCGTCGGCCGGCGGTAGGGAAGCAGGGCCAGGAAGCCGAGCACGACCAGGATGTTCAGGAGGATGAGCCCGGATGTCCCGAAGCTCTTCTCGATCCACCGAACGGTGACGGGCGGCCCGTGGTGCGGCAGCAGCTCAACGGCGTAGATGCCAGCGAAGAGGAGGATGGCGACCCAGCCGATGAGGTCTGGTAGTCTGGATTTCGCGGTGGGCGTTTTCATGCCATCGTTATCCCATACCATTGCGCGGAGGCCCCCGCATGTCATTGCCAGGCACCCCGAAGGGGCGACGAAGCAATCCCCCGCGCGGCACGGCGCGGGTAGGCGGCGTGCGCATCGCTTACGAGTACCGGGGCAGCGGCCCGGCGCTCGTCTGCTGCCATGCCTTCGGCGTCGATAGGACCATGTGGGAGGCGCAGGTTCCCCGCTTTGCCGAGACCCACCAGGTCATCACCTTCGATCAGCGCGGCAGTGGCGAGTCCGATCACCCCGTCCCGGTGCCCGGCGAGCCCGACCCGTACACCCTCGACACGTTCGGGGACGATCTCCGGGGCGTGCTGGACGACCTGGGCATCGAGCGCGCGCGGGTGCTGGGGCTCTCGATGGGGGGCGCCACGGCACTGAGCTTCGCGACGCGCTGGCCCGAGCGCGTGGAGGCGCTCATCCTGGCCTCGGCGATGGCCTCGCGGCTGCCCGAGGCGATCATCTCGCGCGCCAGGCTGGTCGAGCAGGTGCTGGCCGGCGAGGGGCTGCGGGAGGCCTATCGATTGTATTTCGACGGCCCGCTCTTCAAGGGCGTCGCGCGAGATGCCCGCTTCAATGCGCAGATCGAGGCGTGGGCCGCGGGCGCGACGCCTCACGGCTTCGCCGGGAACTACCGCGTCACCATCGATCGGCCTTCCCTGTTCGAGGCCCTGGATCGCATCCACGCGCCCACGCTCGTCCTGGTGGGCGAGAACGACACTTACTATCTCGCGGAGGCCGAGGCGATGGCCCGCCGCATCCCGGGCGCGCGCAAGGTGATCATGAAAGGCGTCGGGCACGCGATGAGCGTCGAGGCGCCGGAGCAGTTCGCGAAGGTGGTGCTGGCGTTTCTGGACCGGGGCCAGGCTTGACTTATTGACTTGTTGGGGGGTCCTTCCCGAAACTTGCGGCCCCGGAAGGAGACGCAGTCGGCCAGGGCGAATAAGTCAATAAGTCAAGCCAGGCCCCGCCTGTGGAGCCGGAACGCGAAGCTGTTGATGCGCCGCTCGTCGATGGGGCTTCCATCGTCGTAGAAGAAGAAGAAAGGGATGTCCTTTTGCGGGCGGAGCAGGCTCTCGCCCACCAGGCCGTTGTCGCAGCCCCAGCAGGCGGCCATGACGATCCCGTCGTACAGCCCCGTTTCCCACTGATGCAACACGCTGCCGACGGCCAGCGCGGCACCGCCCACCGTGGTGGGATCCAGCAGCAGTTTCGTCTTCTTCAGCGCGCCCCTCACGTTCGGCATCGGGAGCCAGGGGTGATGCTTCCGTATCCGGGAATAGAGCCGCCAGCGGATCAGAATCATGCTGGCCATGTACACGCGCACCTGGCCGGCGGGCGCGCCTTTTCCGAAGAGGAGGTGCGGTTGCTGGCGAGCAAGGTACTCCAGAAAGTCGCACATGGGCTCAACGACCGGCCGCAACTTCTTCCGGCTCAGGGAATGGTAGAGATGGCCGTTCGCGAAATCGTTCCCCTTGGTCATGATGTCGCCGGAGACGAACACCCTTCGGAACGAGTTACCACTCGCATCGCTTTTTTCGAGCTGCGCGAAGTCGCGTGAGGCCCGGTCCAGGATCACCGTGACGGCCCTCCAGGACTTCCTGAAGTCGGCGAGCTTTGCTTGCCCGTTCGGGACCGGCTGCTCGAGCGCTTTCAGGACCTCTGCACAGTGCCCGCGATACATCTCTTCCGCTTCGCCGCCTCTTGTCTCCGCGGCAATGTGGTAGACATACAGCTGCCTCAGAAGATCTATGGCCACGAGCCCGGTCCAGGCGAGCGCCGTCATCGCGGGACCGCCGGCCACCCGGAGCCCGGTGACGCCGACGTGATCGTCCAGGCCCATCTTGCCGAGTGAAATGCAGTCCTTCACGCCGAACAGACCCGCACGACACATCTCGCCCGTGATCTGAACGAGCCGCGTCTCCTTTTCCGAGGGATTGTTCTCGAGATACTCGCGGAAAGCTCCCCAGATCAACTGGTAGGAGAGGCACTCCTTGCCCGAGCAGTCCCGCTGGCCGCAATCGAAATTGGACTTGGAGAGGGGCGCGGCGGCCACGGCGTCGTAGCCGAAGGCGCGGTACACGGCCGCGAAGACGTCGCCGAAGTAATCCGCCGCGCTCAGGAAGACGTAGCGCACGCTCCTGTCGAGGTAAGGACCGGTGCGGGGGTTATGATCGACGTAAGAGAGGATCTTCCGGTTGTCCGGGAGCGCGTAGCCTTCCTTCTTCGCGAGGTACTGGTGGACGGAGTGCAGGAAAGCCTGGATCCGCGTCACGTAGCCGGCGGCGCCGCCGTGTCCGTCACTTTCGAGAACGGTGTTCGGGTAGCCTTCGAGCAACGACTGGAAGACCTGCTCGTTCAAGGAACTGGGCCCGCACCCGAAGGAGCAGAGCAGAAGTGGGAAGATGTCGCCTGCCTCGCGCGCGCAGGCGGCCGCGCGCATGAATCGGTTGGGGTCTCCCCAGTACACCTTGGGCATGAGCGGGGTGTCGGGATCGATCGTGAAGCAGTCGACGGGGATGGCCATCGCGCCGTTCCGCCGGAGCTGCAGGGGAAGATTGGCGTTGATGCCCGGGTCGTGGATGACGTGCAGGTGGCCGCACAGCAGCACGATGGGAATCTGGTGCGATCGCGCGTAGTCGATGGCCTCCTCACCGATGCGCTCGAGCGCTTCCTTGCAGCGCACCTGCGCCTTGGCCGCCCTCTCCACGGCTGGGGCGATCGCATCGGCGCTCACGCCGAGGCGCTTCGCCTCCCGCTTCAGGCTCTCGACCAGCTTCGGGCTATCCAGTCCATCCGCGAAGGAGAGAGCAGGGCGAACAACGGTGACCTCGCGGCCCCGTGACCGGAGCGATTGCTCGATGATCTCGGGCATGGCCTGCTCGGTGACGCAGGTCTGCCCGCCCGGGCCATCCGGATCGGCGACGTCGAGGATCTTGGGGAAGAAGAGCAGCCCGGCGTCGGTGTCGCAGATAGCGTGGGTGATCTTGGTCGGCCCGCAGGAGTCGAAGCTGTGGCAGAGCTGCTCCCCGTTCGCCAGTGAGAAGGCGTCGGACTCGAGCAGCCGCACCGAGAACCCCAGCTCGGCCAGGAACGTCGCGAGCCACGGGATGTGGCCGTTCGTGGCCCCGGCCGCGGGAAGCGCGACGACGCGCCCCGCTGGGCTCTCCTTGACGAAGGACCGGACCAGCTTCTCTCTCAGCTCGAAGGGATTGGGCGCCTCCTTCTCGAGCTTTGGCTGGTTCTTCGTCGCCAGCTCGAACTTCGGGCACGCGCCGCCCGACACCGCCACCCTTGTTTCCGGGCCCATCGAGATCGTGGTGCGCTCGATCGGGCAGAGCGTCTGGCACTTCGGATCCTTGCAGCGGAACTCCGAGCGGGCGGTGATCTCGGCGTCGAGGATCGATTCGACGTTCAGCGGCTCCGCCGTGCGCAGCGCCTCGGCGCCGATCTGCTCCGTCGCGCAAAGCCCGATGCCCCAGGCCCCCATGGCGCCCGGGTTGGGGGGAACGACGATCTCCCGCCCCGTCACGGCGCCCAGGGTCCATGCCAGCGAGGGATTGGACGCGGGTTTGCCCTGGAAGAAGATCTTCCTGCTCAGCGTCCGCTGTCCCATGACCCGGTTCAGGTAGTTGTGCACCACCGAGTACTGAAAACCGGCGAAGATGTCCGAGAGATCGAAACCATCCTTGAGCGCCTGCGCCCCCGCGTCCGCCACGTAGACGGTGCACATCGAGCCGAGATCCGGCGGCCGCGTGGCCTCCGTGGCCAGGCGGATGAACTCGGGGATCTCGGTGATATCGTAGAAGAGCGCCTGCTCCTCGAGGAACGAACCGGTGCCCGCGCTGCAGGCCTTGTTCATGTCGCTCTCGACAATCCTGCCGCCCTGGATACGGATGTACTTCGCGTCCTGTCCGCCGATCTCGATCACCGACAGATCGTCGCCGCCGTCCGGGTCGCAGAGGATCGCCGCCCGCGCATGCGCCACGATCTCGTTCAGGACCACGATGCGATCGCTGTCGGGGAAGACCGTCCGCAGGAGCGTCGCCACGGCCTCGCGGCCCGAGCCGGTGATGCCGATTGCCCGGATGTCCGGCGTGCAGCGATCGAGGACCGCCTTCACGAGCCTGCGGGCGGCATCCACCGGGTTCCCCTTGGTCCGATCGAAGATGTCCAGCACGGGCCTTCCGGTCTCCACCGAGGTCAGCACCGCCTTCGCGCCGGTTGAACCCAGATCCAGGCCGAGGATGGCGGGCTGGCCCATCGCCTCCGGCTCCGGCTCGGCCTCGGGCATGAGCGTGACTTTCTCTTTCCAGCGGCTGGCGGGCTCGAGCACCGTGAACCGCCGCTCCCGGTTCTGGATGATGTCGTCTGGATTTTCGGGAAGCACGCCCAGCAAAGCAGACGCGGCCTGCTCCGCCGCAAGGGCCGCCGCGCCCACCGCCTCGAAGGAGAGGAAGTGGGGCGGGCAAATGACCTGCTGCCCCAGAAGCGCCTCGAAGGATTCCTTGATCGAACGAATACGGGCAGGCCCGCCGATCAGATAGACGGGGCCGTCGACGTGGTTTCTCGCCAGGAGAGCCCGCGTGTTCCGGGCCACCGATGCGAAGAAGCCCTTGAAGAGCTCACCGGTGGGCTTGCCCTGATTCGCGAAGTGGGTCATCTCGCTCTTGGCGAAGACGGAGCAGCGCGCGGTGATCGGAATGCTTTCGGGCGCGGATAGCGCCAGCGCATCAGCTTCCTCGATGCTCAGGCCGAAGCGGCCGACGATCTTCTTGATGTTCTCACCGGTACCGGAGGAGCACTTGTCGTTCTCCAGGTACTGGTAGGAAAACGCGGACCCGTTCCCGTTGCCACCCGACCGGCCCGGGCCCCGAGGCTTGCGGCTCAGGACCCCGTAGCCGTGCGCGCCGATGCTCACCAGGTTCAGGGACGCCTCGAGACCGGGAAGCTGCTCGAGCGCCGCCTCCTGGCAGGAGTCCTCGGGAAGCATCAGAACCGGTTCGGTCAGCTCATCGGCGTAGATCCCCGTCGCCCCCAGGGCTCTGCAGCCGGCCACGTTCTTCTCGTGGTACCACTGGCGGAAGAGATCCAGAGGTTTCCCTTCGTGAAGAAGGTACTGGACGTCTTCGATGACGGTCTCGCCCCCATCTTGCACACGCGCGATCACGAAACTCGCGGAAGCTTTGCCCAGGTCGCAGCCGGCGATTCTGCTACTCATGGCTCCCTCTCTTCTCTTCATGCAGGTTCGTCAGGAAGTGTTGGAGGATTTCCTTGGTTCGTGAGATTTCCTTGCTGGAGACGCCCCGGGTTCCCTTGGCCAGCGTGCAGTCCACGACCTCCAGAACCTTCTGCTGGCAGCGCTTGCCCGTCGGGGTGAGGCAGATTCGCTGCGCCCGCCGGTCCCCGGGGTCGGCCTCCCGGCGGATCAACTCATCGCGCTCCATGCGGTCGACGAGGCTCGTCATGCTGGAAGGCTCCAGCCCCGCCCGCCGCCCCAGCTCCAGGGATCCCAGGCGGTCCTCGTTCCAGAGCGTCAGCAGCACGCCCAGGTAGGCCGGCCGCACCTCCGGCACACCGGCGGCCTCGAACTCCATCTTGAGGACCGAGGTCGCCACCAGCGTTGCTCTGGAGATCAGGTAATAGAAACAGTCGTGAGGTCGGATCATCGGCATGGAAAGGCGGGCCCCTGGGCCCCGGTGGAGGGGGAGCGCTAGGTTTCCCGGTCGGTTAATTATCCGAAGCCATATAGTACGAATGCAGATTATACGTTGTCAAACGAAAAATACGGCGGGAGGGCGGACGCTTCTTGAAGGGGCAGGCTGCCTGCTCAATTTCTCTTTCCTACAAGTCTTGGGTCGAACTTGAAGGGCTCGGTCTCTTTGATGATAACTTTTGTAAATTCCGCGTGATCAGGATTCAAAATGTAGTTGTACTCAACAGGTATCAGAGAAGAGGGAACACGCAGGGCAAGACTGTGTCTACTTTTCGCCCACTTTGTTCCGAGGTCTTGAAGTTCGGAAGGCGCGGGGTACTTTTGCCAGCCCCGAGGAAGGTGTTTCAGTTCAACATTCTTGATCGATATAGAATCAGGTAGTTCGATCGAGATGGAGACAAGATCGGCCGGCATCAGATCCGCTTGCAAATGAACAAGATACTCGAGCGTACAGAGCGACAATGTCGAAGAACAATACACCAGCTGAAGGCCCTTGTGGTTCCAGCGTCCTCCATATTTCTTGGCACCTTCTCCGTCCAAAGGAGTCCTTGAATGTTTCTTGCGACAAAGCCGCCATACTATCACTAACTATAGACTCCGTATTCCATACGCCCTAGAACGTCCCCAACCTGCTCTACGCCGATATCGGTATCAAGCAGGGCCAAAGGCTTTTTCCCGCCCAAGGCTCGGTTGGGCCTATCCAGCCACGTACCGGCCTTTTCGTTGCTCCCAAGGACCTCGATTGCCTTGGCTACAATTCTCGCCATTCTGACGAGTCGATCCGATTCCCCAGGCTCCAGCTTGTTGCGCTTCTTTCGTCGCCGGAGGGTGCGAAGAGTTGGCAGTCCAAGTGCTTCCGACAGTTCTTCTTCCTTGATGCCGTTGCCCTCGATCGCCTTCGCGACGGCGGCAACCGCCTTATAAGGTAGCCCCTCACGTATCCTGGCCTTCAGATCCTCCAGTGTTCGAACCTTCGCCCCAAGGACTTTCGCTCCGCCAAGGAGGTCCACCACTCTCTTCGCTTCGGCTGCCATCACGCTACTCCATGCTGCCAGGTTGGCCTCTATTTTGGTACGGTTTGGCAGACTTGTCAACCTGTGATTCCTGCGCAGATCTGAAGACCCCGGTTAAAAGGCGTGGCCCAGGAATCCTGCTCTCTCCTTCCAAGAACCCCCGTCCGCATTGGAATTTTTGGGCTTCTCGGAAGCCGGTCCAGGGAAGCACCTGGCCACCTCAAGAAGTCGGTTCCTGCGAAATCCTCGGCAACTTCGGGGTGCGTTGAACCCTGCTATTGCTCAAACGTGTTTCGATTGAAATACTGGATCACGGGAGCGCTCGAGGCAAAGCTCGATCGATCGTCCGGCGCTACCGGAAGGGGCAGTTCATTGACGCCATGATCTATCGGGAAAGAGAGATTCTTCTGCGGATCGCTCCGGGGCGTAAAGTGGCCGAGGAGTGGGCGCTCGTTCTCGCCACACAGGGCATATCCGCGAGCGTGCGGCGCACGCAAGAGGGCTTCGCCCTCGGCGTACCGGTCGGAGATGCCGAGCGCGCAGCCACCGCCCTCTTTCGCTACGTTCGTGAGAACAGGGGAGAGGTGCAGGAAGAGCACGCGCCCGCCGGCTCGGGTCACTTGCTGGCCGGGCTCGCCGTTTCGGTGGCGCTCCTTGTATTGTTTCTTGTGACGGGTTCCCGGAATCCGGCGGTGCTCTGGTTCGAACGCGGCAGCGCGGATGCCGGGAGGATCGTGAACGGCGATCTCTGGCTCACGGTAACCGCTCTCACATTGCACACTGACGTCCTGCACGTGCTCGGCAACGCGATCATGGGCGCCATCTTTCTGAGCGCCTCTTTTCGTCTCCTCGGTGTGGGGCTTGGCGGCGCCCTCATTCTGCTCGCGGGAGCCGGAGGGAATTTCGTGAACGCCCTCCTCCAGAGCGCGCCTCACAACTCGGTGGGCGCCTCGACCGCCTTATTCGGTGCACTCGGCATACTGGGCGGCCTGGGTGTCGCACGGCGCCGCCGAACGGAAGCGGGCGGCCGGCGCGCGTGGGTTCCCTTCGCCGCCGGCCTGGCGCTCCTTGCGTGGTTGGGCACCGCGGGACCACGCGTCGATCTCGGGGCGCACCTCTTTGGCTTCCTGCTGGGATGCGTTCTCGGGCTCTTCGCCGGGATCGCATTTCCTCGTCCGCCCGGAGCCCGCCTTCAGTGGACCCTCGGCATCGCCGCGCTTGCGACGGTGTTCTATAGCTGGGTGGTCGCTCTCCGCTGATCTCACCTCCAGCCCGGCGTTCGCCGCCGAAACTCAGTTGTCGTTGGCGTTCGGCATGAAATCGCCTTCGTCCTTGCCCCCCTTCAGGATCGTGAACGTATCGACGATCGTGCCGCCCCGCTGGATCCAGGTCGCATCGAGGCGCCCACCCTTCACGTCGATCACCATCGCGCCGATCTCCCGGAGCCCGACGAGCATCACGGGATGGTCGAGCGCCAGCAACCCCGTCGCCTTCGACGAGCTTCCCACCGTCGA
>JAUYMQ010000557.1 GCA_030698575.1 Deltaproteobacteria bacterium | reverse complement strand
GCCCACGTTTAGGCGGCGGGAAGAGGTCGCGAAGTTCCAGCCCCAGCACTGCGCAGATTTCTCCCGCCCTGCAACCGGCGAAGCAGTGGAGCAGGACCCGGCCGTCTTCACCCTCGCCGATGCTCAAGCTGGGGGATCGGTCTGCGTGCGCAGGACAACGCGCGATCCAGCGGCCAGTGCCCGCGAAACGCACGGCTTCAAGCCGCAAGAGAAGGCAGAAAAGGCTTGGGATCATGGGCCAGCCCCCGAAGGGCCGGAGGGACGGGACGGACGCGGCGTCGGGGGCTTGTCCAGTGTCCGTTGAGTATGGTAGCTTCGTCGCCATCGTTCACCTCCGCGACCGCCGCCTATCCCTTCGCCGGGGGCGGCGTTCGCATTTCGCGCGGGTCAATTTTTCTTCTTGCCGGGGGAGTACCGCTCGCCTTCTATCGTGAGCCGTTCGATCAACTCCTCGAAGTCGTCTTCGCGGATAAACAAGCGGCCGCCGATGCGAACGTGTCGAACTTGACGCATCAGTTCGTAAAGTTTCGTCCGCCCTAGCGGTACGTGATCGCGTAGCATCTTGGCATCGAACAACCGCGTCATCTCGGTATCCACTTCCGCACCTGCCTACGCGGTGCTGGAACGTCCGTCTTCGGCAAGTTCCCTCTCGGGCAAGTTGAGAGCCCTTGAGAGACCCAACCGCTCCTCGGCCGTCAAACCATCTGCTGCCCGGCACCGCAGGATGCGCGACAAACGAGCGGGTGATAGTCCAGCCTCCACCGCGATAGCAAAGTGAGGTCGTCCGCTTCGGTCTATGAGCACCTTCAGTCGTTCCTCAAACGTCAACTGCATGTCCGAACCTCCAACGCAAAAAGGGAAAGGCTCGACGGCTTCCAGGTCACAACCGTGATCTGGTTTCGGCACGCGACCCCTCGATGAGTCGCGTACAGCCGTCGAGCCTTTCCCCGATTTCGCTCTATGGCGGGGCCGGAAAGGCTGGCCCTTCAATCCTGCGTCACACTATACGAGGCCCGGCCCCGGGCAGTCAACGATTTTGGAACCAAAATCTGCCAAAATGTTTCCGCGCCTCGAAGCGGGGGGTCCCTCTGTGTCTCCGGCACCCCTCAGATCAGCCCGAAATGGCGCAGGGCCTCCTCGATGGCCGCCCTCTTACCGGGCGGGCAGGGCTTCTCCCGCTTCTCCCCCCTCCGATTCCAGGCCCGTCGCGTCGCAAGCCCATTTAGCTCCCTCACGTGGGCTATCCAGCAGGTTTCCGCAGTGAATCCATGACGCCCCTTGACATGCTTCTGGATCTCGCCGTAGGTCCCCTTGCCCCGCCTTCTGTTCATACCGCCTCCAAATGGAAGAGGCTCCTGCCCGGGAGCCTCCAGCGAATCGCCTTCGGGATATTCTTGGTGCCGCGCGTCTGTTATTGCGTCCGCGGGGTGTTTTTCAGTCCGTCCAGTTCGCACCGGAGACTGGGGTTTCTCTTGGTGGTTCGCTGTCTTATGCGAATCCACTGGAAAACTCGCGATCCGCTCCTGTCGGATTAAAAGTCCGATGCTCTACCAACTGAGCTAACGGCCCGTAACGCGCGGAATGGTAGCAAGGGCGGAAGGAAAGTCAAACGGGACGCCCGTTTGCCCGCATCGAGCGCCGATCGACGATTCCGACGCACATGATCCGCCTGCGCGCTGCATCCTGCGACATCTTGACGGAACTTCAGAAATCGATCAGCCTACACAGAATGGTGACAGTCACTAAAACCAAGTCGCAACGTTCGACCGGGCGGACCCGGGCCCCTCACAATCGCGCCGGAGGGAACCGGCCTCCCTCGCCAACCCTCCCCTGCTCGGGCCGCCGCCCCTCAATACCCTGCGCAATATCTGCGCCAGCGAATGCTAATCCTGCCCGAATCGAGCAGACCCGGGCGACCCAAGCCTCGGATCCGGGGCCGAATGGACCGCCGACCGGGGCTTCGGGAAGTGGCCGTCGTGCGGAACATTCCTTGCATTAATCACCATAAAACTGAAAGATGTTCAGATCTTCCCGGACGCCCTGCCCAGGAGACGCAACGCGTGAAATCCAACTTCGTCATCGGCGTCGTGGGCGCCGCCGCGCTGGGCGTCGGCAGCCTCGGTTACTGGATCCTCGGAAACGACGAGATCCCCGACGGCATCGTGATCGTGAACGGGCGCATCGAGGGCGACTCGGTGGTGGTGGCCGCCAAGATCCCCGGCCGCATCATCTCGATGAAGGTAAAGGAGGGCGACGATGTCGCCGCGGGCCAGCTCATCGCGGAGCTGGAGTCCGGGCAGATCGTCGCGCGTGTGGAGCAGGCAGCGGCCGGCGCCAGGGCCGCGGGAAGCGCGCTCGATGCGTCGCGCAGCGCGGCATCGGCGGCGCGCCAGGACATCAGCCAGGCCGAGGCCGCGGTGGCGGGGCGAGACGCGCAGATCCGCAAGGCGCGAACCGACGCCACCCGCGTCGAGAAGCTGTTCGAGCAGGGGGTCGTCGCGCAGTCGATGCGTGACGACGCCCGCACCGCCCGCGAGGTGGCCGAGGCCGAGCTGCGCGCGGCGCGGGAGCGGGTCAGCGGGGCCCGTCAGGCCGCAGCCGCCGCAGAAGCACGTGTGGCGGCGGCCACGGGCGATCTCGAGCGCGCCAAGGCCGCGCTCGAAGAGGCCCGAGCCACCTTCGGCGACACGCAGATCCAGGCGCCCTCCCGGGGCATCGTCATGACCAAGGTCGCCGAGGAGGGCGAGGTGCTGGCCGCCGGCTCGCCCATCGTCATCCTCGTCGATCTCGGCAGGCTCCACATGAAGGCCTACGTCCCCGAGCCCCAGATCGGCCTCGTGAAGCTCGGAAACCCGGCGCATGTCCACGTGGACGCCATGCCCGAACGCCCCTTCCCGGCCACCGTGCGCGAGATCGCCTCGCAGTCCGAGTTCACGCCCAAGGAAGTGCAGACCCGCGAAGAGCGCGTGAAGCAGGTGGTGGCCGTGAAACTTTATCTCGACGAGACTCCTGACCGGGTCCTCGTGCCCGGCATGCCCGCTGATGCGGCCATCCGCTGGAAGGCCGACGCGCTGTGGATCAACCCCTTCGATCGATAGACGCTCTGCCCTCTTCCTCCGGCGCTTCCCCGGCCGTGCGCGCTCGTGGCCTCACGCGCCGCTACCGCGCAATCACCGCGCTGGGAGGCGTCGATCTCGATGTGCGCCGCGGGGAGTTCTTTGGCCTCATAGGCCCCGACGGCGCGGGCAAATCGACCCTGCTCCAGGGAATCGCCGGGGTGCTGCGCCTCGAGGGCGAACTGGAGGTGATGGGACACGACCTTCGCAGCGACGCCGCCACCGAGAAAGCGAAGCTCTCCATCGGCTTCATGCCCCAGGGCATCGGCCTGAACCTCTACCCCGATCTCACCGTCGACGAGAACCTCGACTACCTGGCCGATCTCAGGCTTCTTCCCGCCGAGGTGCGGGAGGCTTCGAAGACGCGCCTTCTCGACATGACCCAGCTCACGCCCTTCCGCAGCCGCCCCGCCGGCAAGCTCTCGGGCGGCATGAAGCAGAAGCTCGGGCTCTGCGGCGCCCTCATGGGCGAGCCGCAGCTTCTCGTCCTCGACGAACCCACCACCGGCGTCGACCCGATCTCGCGGCGCGAGTTCTGGGAGATCCTCACCGGCCTGATCCTGGAGCAAGGGCTCACCGCCATCATCTCAACCTCCTACCTCGACGAGGCCGAGCGCATGGAGCGGCTGGCCTTCGTCTACAAGGGACGGATCCTCTCGATCGGAACGCCGGCGCAGGTGCGCGACGCCGTGCCGACGTCACTGCACGAGTTCCGCCCCAAGCGAATGCCGGCGGCCATGACGGCGCTCGACCGCGCCTCCGTCCACTTCATCCGCCGCGGCGACCGCCTGCGCGTGCCCCTCAGGCAGGGCGACGAGAGCCTCGGCCCCCTGCGCGAGGCGCTCGCGCCAGAGGTCGAGCCCCTCGACCCGCGCCCGGCGCTCGAGGACGTGTTCGCCGCCCGTGTCGCCGAGGAGAGCGGGGGGCTCCCGCCCTACCGACCCTTCCCCGCCGATCGGGTCGCCGCGTCCGACGCCGACGCCGACGCCTCCGTGGAAGTCGCGGATCTCACGCGGCGCTTCGGCGACTTCACTGCCGTCGATGGCCTGACCTTTTGCGTGAAGCGGGGGGAGATCTTCGGCCTCCTCGGCCCCAACGGAAGCGGCAAGACGACCGCGCTCAAGATGATCTGCGGGCTCCTGCCTCCGAGCGCGGGAAAGGCACGCGTCGCCGGCTTCGCCGTCGAGCGGGGCGGAGCGGCGCTTCGCCGCCGGCTCGGCTACATGTCGCAGCTTTTCTCGCTCTACACCGACCTCACCGTGCTCGAGAACCTGTCGCTCTACGCCTCCATCTACGGCGTGCGGGCTGCTCATCGCGAAGAACGGATTCGCTGGGCCATCGAGCAGGCCGATC
>JAUYMQ010000552.1 GCA_030698575.1 Deltaproteobacteria bacterium | reverse complement strand
CCTATGACAGGTCAAGCGTCACCCCCCGGGACAACCATGCGGTCGCTCTCGTCGTGCAGCCTGCGAAAGAGGCTCGCGTGGCGAAGCGTCTCGAGATCACGTGGGATTGCACGGAAGGCGAGCGGGCTGGCGATGACAATGCGCTTGACCCGCGCGCGGCTGAGCAAGACGTTCAGCCGGTTGGGCGAGTAGAAGAAGCTGGCGTCCCGGATCAGATAGTCGGGATCGCTGTTCGTGAAACTGGCAATGACCACGTCCCGCTCCTGCCCCTGAATTCTTTCCACTGTGTCGATCACCGGTTCCGCCTCGAGATTCCCCCCGGATTTCACTGGACGCTTCG
The DNA here is from genome assembly GCA_030698575.1 of Deltaproteobacteria bacterium. Taxonomy (GTDB): domain Bacteria; phylum JAUYMQ01; class JAUYMQ01; order JAUYMQ01; family JAUYMQ01; genus JAUYMQ01. The sequence goes on along the minus strand of JAUYMQ010000552.1, from coordinate 3,470 downwards.
TGACGCGCGCGCGCAGCGCCTGCCGAATGGCGTTCACCTGGGCGCGGTAGGGTGCGATGACGGCGATTTCGCGGGCCGGCACGCGGTGATGCGCCATCAGCTCGATGACCAGCTCGGCGGCCAGCGCCGCCTCGGCGGGGGCGCGCTGCCGGCACCCCTCGTGATCAACCAGCGCGACAACTGCGGGCCGCTCCGGATCGAGCAGATCGCGAAAGCGTCCGCCCGGTCGAAGCGCGAGCCGCCTTCCGGCGCACGAGGGATCGGAGGCGAGCCGCCCGGCGTAAAAGTGCCGGCTCACGAAGTCGTTGATCTCGGCGTTCATGCGGTAGGTGCGGGTGAGGAGCGTGGAACCGTAGATGGCGTGGAGGTGGGCGAAGATCGAGACGCCTGCAAGGGCGTCCGGCGGATCGGTTCTGACAATGGGGCCCATCTGCTGGTGATCGCCCACCAGCGTCGTGCGAGGCGCGCTCCCGAGGGCCGCCATCCCCATGGGGAGCGGCACCTGGGCCGCTTCGTCGATGACCACCCGATCGAAGGGAAGGGCATCCCAGAGGCCGATGGCGCCGTACACGGTGGCGCCCACGATCAACGGACCCTCGGCTGCCGCGTCGCGCCGGAGCCGGGGGCGGATGGTGATGGGGAGCGCTTGCAGATCGGGGTTCTGCGCCGGCCGCCCGATCTTGAAGACGGGGCAGGGCGCGTCGCCCCCCGCAAGGCAAGCCCGCAGCACGTTGTTGATGGCCAGGTGCGTGAAGGCGGTGACCAGCACGCGCTCCCCGCGGGCGGCGAAGGCGCGGAGAAGCGATCCGAGCAGGCGGGTCTTTCCCGACCCCGGCGGCCCCTGCACGAGGTAGAGCGGACCGGCCGCGAGCGCCTCGGCGTACGCGATCTCCTGGGAGGGATCGAGGCCGTCAGCGCGGGCTTCCGCGCGAGATCCGGCCAGGCCGCCAGGCGCTATCGGCGGCAGGGAATCGCCGGCCAGGAGCCGTGTGGGCAGATCGCCCGCCGGCGCGCGGCCCGAAAGGGATCGCTGGAGCGCCCGGGCCAGCTTGTCGATGGTTGAGATCTCGCGCCGGTCGAGCACACAAGGGCCCTCGAGATCGAACGGTTCATTGCGGGCGAACACGTCGCGCTCGACGCGCAGCAGGCCCGCCACCGGATCGTAGTCGATGACGTTCACGGGCAGCCCCGCCCCCGGCCGGGCGCCGTCGCCGAGCCAGGCCGGGTCTCCTTCACGGAATCGCGAGTGATTCTCGCCGGCGCCGAGGACGAGGGCCGTGCCATCGTCCTCCAGGAGCGTCAGATCCGTCACGCAGTCACCGGCTTCCACCCTGGCCTCGACGTCGAGCGCGTGGCCGTCGCGAAACTTGCGCCTTCCCGCTGCGTCTTCGCGCAGAAGAAGCTGCATCAACCGCTCCGGGGTCGGACCTTTGGGGCGAGTGCCCGCGGCCGCTCCGCCCGCCCTGGGCGGCCGCTCTTCCGGACTATGAATGAGTTCAGGGTTCATGCGCGGGTTCCTGCCGGGGTTTCTGAGAGGCTCCGGAGCCAGCCGATCAGGTGCTGCAACGCTTCGCGCTCCGAAGCCGCCGCGGCCAGGAGCCCTTCCCGGGCCTCTTCATCGCCGCCGGCTGCGCGCCAGGTGAGCGGAAGGATCTCCTCCGGCGGCAGCTCGCCTGCGTATCCCGTTGCGCGCGCGGCCTCCGCGAGCGTGTATCGCTGCACCGGCAGCGCGGCGGCGCGCCGGACGAGCGGCGCCACGTCGGTCATGCGGTGGAGCGCCTGGAGCCCGGCGCTTCCCGATCCGTAACGCGACTCCAACCTTGCAAGCTGCCAGACGGCGGAGCGCCCGTGGTGATAGACCGGCGCGTGAGGCCTCCGCGAAAAAGCCCGGAGCGCTTTCTCGTAGAGCGCTTTTTCGTCAGATGGGTCAGCAGCCCAGATCAGGGCCGTTCTATTGCCCTGCTTGATGTCACTGAGCGAGATCGTCAGCAGCACCGTGTGACCGGCGTTCTCGGGGTTTTCATGGGCCGTCACCAGAAGCTCGGGCGGCCCTTCCGGACGAGGCCCCGGCGAGAGGGGAAGAATCGCCCGCTTCGCGGCGGCCTGCGCCTGACGGATGAGCGGCAGCAACGACCGTCGCTCAAGGCCCGATCGCGTGGCTGCCCGCTCTGGTCGCGCCGCGGCCAGGGTCGAAACCGTCTCGAAGCCGGAGCGTGCCAGCGCGCCGCGGCGCGAGCGCGTCATGCCCGGCAGAAGCGACAGATCGTCGCGGGCCTCGAGCTCCGGGAGGCAGAGCCCGCGCCAGGGGCATCGCGGGCAGGCGTCCTGAAAGAACGGATCCGTCGCGCGCCCGCCATCCCGGATTGCCCGCACGTCGGCCAGCGCCTGCTCGAAGACGCCGCCGAGATCTTCCGATGCGATCGCCTCCCGGCTGCCGTCACCCAAAATGAGATAGACCTCCGACGGCAGCACGCCTTGCACCTTCTCGAGAAGATGGGCGTAGAAGGCCACCTGAAGCGCCTGATCCGCTCGCGCCCGCTGCGAGATCTTCACGTCGGCGACCGTGTAGTGGTGATCGCCGAGGTGCGACGCGCCCGGCTGACGGATCAGAAGATCGGGGACACCGATCAAGTCTTCGGCCAGAAGAACTCCCTGGTAGATGCCGGCCTCTCCCGCGCGCATGAGGGCGAGCGTTTCCTCGAAGGCGCGGTCCCGCGCTTCGGGTCCATGCGCCGGCCGCGGGAAGGCGAGCGCATCGGCGATGGCGGCCTCATGTGCGATGCCACGGGCCTTGAGCGCGCGCTCCTCCTCGGTGTCGGCCAAACGAACGCCGCTATCGCCGCGGAGCTCGAGATGCACCCGGTGCTCGCAGTGGGCGTAGAGGTAGAGATGCGTCGCTGAGAGAGAAGGCACGGATGGCAACGAAGGTTCTCCGGGGGAGAGCAGCCACAGTAGCGTCGCTCTCCGGCACGGTCAAGCGCGCCTGCCTGAGGGAAAATATTTTCCCATTAGGGGGAAACATTTTCTTACCGCAGTGGCGGACAGACGGATGGGCAGTGTGGTGTACGTCCCTAAAAGCACGGTATGGTGATGGAAGTTTGATTGCGGGCTTTCCGACACGGTATGGAATGGATTTTGCACGCATCTATGCAGGACGGCACATCTGCCGTGCCCGCCCACCGACCCGGAGTTTGGCGCCGGAAGCGGACCTCCCCGGAGGCCCATTTCCGACGCCCAATTCAGCTTCCTTTCGCCGGAGGAATCCATGGCATCCCGAACACTTTCCGCCCCGATAAATCTCTTCGTTTCGATGCTGTTCGCACTCGCGATCGTCTTCGGATTCACCGCGATCGCCAACGCGGCCGCCACGCCGGTCAGCTGTACGGACCTGGGCGGCACAGAGTCGGGCGACGACTGCCTCCTCGACGGCGACTCGTTCGGCTGCATCGATGATTCGCAGATCGACATCG
>JAUYMQ010000545.1 GCA_030698575.1 Deltaproteobacteria bacterium | reverse complement strand
GGATGTCGTGGACGACGTTGCCGATGTGACGCGCGAGCAGCCTGACGCGCTGCTCGTGGGGGCCGTGCCAGGACGCGTGAATCTGGCGCATGCGCAGGGCGCCGAGGGGATAGTTCCCCGACACAGCCGGCTCGCCGTCGCGCAGAAAGGATATATCGGCGTTCCCGCCGCCCACCTCGACGATGAGCGTGTTGCCATGCTGGAGGGCGTCGTGCGTGCCCATGACCCTTCGCACGGCCATGTAGGTGAGGCGGTTCTCCTCCGCGCCGTCTATCACCTCCACCTCGATGCCGGTGCGCAGGCGGATCCGGTCGAGCACGGTTTCGCTGTTGCTGGCCTCGCGGATGGCGTTCGTCGCCACGGCCCTGCACCGCGCCACCCCGTAGGTGTCCATGATGTGCCGGAAGCCCTCCATGGCCTTGAGGGTGGCCTCGAGCGTGGCGGCGCTGATGCGGCCCGTGGTGAAGGTGTCTTTTCCGAGCTGCACGCCCCGGGAGGCCTCCTCGATCACGCGGATCTCGCCTCCGGCCTGCGCCTCTCCCACCACCAGCCGAATGGCCGTGGAGCCGACGTCGATGACGGCGATCGGCCCCTCCGGCGCGGAAGCACGTCTCTCGGACACGACCCTCGGCTTTCGTGGCTTCTTCGCGGCCATCAGGCAGCTCCCCGGCGCGAATTCCGTGTGGCGCGCCTGCGCTTCGTTGAAACCGCTTCGATGTCGAGCTTCATTCCCAGGGCTTCCTCCATCAAATCCAGCCGGCGGAGGGCGCCCCAGATCTCAAGATCGACGTTCCCGTCCGCCTCGCACCGGATGAGCAGACCCTTCCCCCGCTTCAGAACCTTCAGGCCCCGGACCCGCTGGCGGTGCCCCCGGTCGAGCGCGTCGGCCAGGCGCAGGATGCCCGCGAGCGCCGTGAGTCCTTTTCGCGCCTGCCGCGACAGCGAGGCGTATGCGACGTGCTTCTTCTTCGGCCCCGTCCGGCGGTGGTAGCGCGCCACGTTCGCCATCATCTCGATCTCCACCGGATCAAAACCGCGAAGGTCGCCGTGCTTGATGAGGTAGTAGGAATGCAGATGATGCTGTGAGTGTGAGATGTGCTGGCCGACGTCGTGCAGAAGCGTCGTGTACTCGAGAAGGGCGCGATGGCGATCGTCGAGGCCATGATAGGCCGCCGTAGCGTCGAACATCTCCAGCGCAAGCCGGGCCACGTGGCGGGCATGCGTCACGTCGTGGATGCAGCGCTCGGCAAGCTCCATGACGCTCCTGCGGCGAACGTCGGGATAAGCCTCGGCCCTGGCCAGCTTGCCGCGGTGCTGGGCCAGGTAGGCCAGGAGTAGCCCCTCGCGGAGCGCCCATTCGCAGAGCACGACACGCTTGGCGCGGATCTCGCCGAGGATCGTCCCCAGGATGATAGACCCGGACACGATGATGTCGGCGCGCCGCTTGTCGAGCCGGGGTAGCCGGCGCCGCTCGGCCAGATTCGTCCGCCGGAGCCGCTGCTGAACCTCTTCCAGCCGATCGCGCTCGATGGTGACGTGATGCAGGCTCTCCGCCTTCTGCCCGGCCGCGGCCTCATAGGCCATGCGGCCGAGCGCGAGGATGGTTCCTGATGCGCCCACGACGTACTCGGGATCAAAACGACGGATCTTCCGGACATGCGGCGCGATGGTCGCCCGCACGTGATCCTCGAGCCGCCGTTCGTCGCGCGGCGAAAGGGGATCGCTGTTGATGAAACGCTCGGCCATGCGCAGCGCGCCGAGCCTCTCGGAAGCCGCCAGTTCCACCTTCTCTCCCCGGCCAAGCGCGAACTGCACGCTGCCGCCGCCGATGTCGATCACCAGCGCCCTTGCCCCGGCAAGATGGACACTGTGGAGCACGGCCATGTAGTCCAGCCGGGCCTCCTCTTCGCCGGAGATGGCGCGGGGCCAGATCCCGACCTTCCGTCCCATCCGCTCGAGAAAGTCCTCGCCGTTCCGTGCCTCGCGTATCGCCGAGGTCGCAACCGCGATGACCTCCTCTACCTTGTGCGATTCCGCGAGGCGGCGGTAGGCCTTGAGCGCCGCCAGGGTCCGGTCCATGGCCTCTTCGGAGAGAACGCCGGTGGTGAGGCTCCCGGATCCGAGGCGCACCATGTCCGCCTCGCGATCGACCACCCGGAACGCGCCCTTCGCATTCACCTCGACGATAATCATGTGAAGCGAGTTGCTTCCCAGATCGATGGCCGCAATCTTCAAAAGAACTCTCCAGTGACGGCTACTTGCGCGGTTCGCGCCGGCGCCTTGAAGCGGTGGGGCGCGGGGTGTAGAGTCAGTCCATGACCCCCCCCAACATGTCCATCATGCCCCATGCCATCGGCGCCCGGCAAGATCCTGCCACGAGGCTTCTCCGCGACAGGATACGGCACCTGTTCAAGATTCTTCCCGCGGCGCTCACCTTCGACGAGGAAGGCGTGCACGATATGCGCGTAACCACGCGGCGCCTGGGAATCATGCTGCCCGTGCTTGCAGTCAAGCCCGGAGGGAAGCGCATCCGCCGCGCCATCCGCGCCATGCGGCGCCTCCGGCGCGCAGCCGGGGTCAGCCGCGATCTGGACGTCAGCGTGGCGCTCTTCGAAGAACTGGCGAGCGCCTCGAACGGCGACCGCCGGCAGGCGGAGATCCTTCACCGGCGCCTGCGGGACGCCCGCCGACGCTCGCACCGCCGGATGCAACGCTCCGTGGCAGCGCTCGACATCGCCGAGTTCAAGGGGGATCTGCAGGGTATCATGCGGCGGGGCGCCGACGATCTCTTCACCGTGCTCCGCCGGTTGCGCGAGGAGCAGAAATCCCGGGGAATGAAGCTGCTCGAAACGATGGAGGTAGTCGGATCGTCTTATGATCCCGACGCGCTCCACCGGCTGCGCCGCCAGGTCCGACGGATGCGCTATCTGGCCGAGGTGAACATGGCCGTGCTCGACCGGACCCCGGACGCCACCCGCATCTTCCGGGAACTGCAGGACGCGCTGGGCCGGTTACATGATGCGCACGTGCTGGTGCTGTGGCTCGATGGGCAGATTGCGGCGTCCGAGAAGCGGGGGCAGAGCGATCTCGCTTTGACGGCGCGGCGGCTGCGCGGCGCTATCGAAGCAACGGCCCGCGAAGACCACCGCGCGTACCTCCATCTCGGTCCGCCCGCCAATGCCCGGCGCGGGTTGCGTGCCATGGGGCTCCGGGAACCCGCCCGGTGAGGCCGCATCGCCGATGCGCCTCCTGATCATCCGCCACGCTATTGCCATACCCCGCGGCACGGGCGGCATTCCAGACGCCGAACGAACCCTCACGCCCGAAGGAGCGGAACGCTTCCGCGAAGCGGCCATCGGGCTAGCGCGCATCGCCCCCTGTCCCGACACCCTGCTGACGAGCCCCCTGCCCCGCGCACGGCGCACGGCCGAGATTGCGGCCGAGGCCTGGGGCGGGGTTTCGCCCCGCAACGTTGAAGCGCTCGCCGGGGGTTCCGTCGCCGCAGTCACCACCCTGCTCTCCCGCTACCCCCCCGGCGCCACCGTGGCGCTCGTGGGGCACGAGCCGCACCTCTCGGAGCTGCTCGCCGCGCTCCTCGGCGAGGCCGACGCGGACCGGCTCGCTTTCAAGAAGGGCGGTGCGGCGTGCGTGGAGTTCGAGGGTCCGGTCCGTCGGGGAGGGCAGCTTCGGTGGTTCCTCCCTCCGAAGATCCTGCGGCGGCTCGCGCAGGGGTAGTCAGCTCCCGCTCGGTTCGCCGGGCCTGCCGATCGCCGACGCTTCGCGTACTTCCTCGAGGCGGCCGGTCATCACGTCGTAAATGAAGGCGTCGATGGGGATGCTGCGCGGGACCAGGGGATGGTTCCGGATGCGCGCCACGTCGATGCAGATCGCCTTTATCGGATCGTCATAAGTAAGCCAGTCGATGTAGTGCCCCTCCATTGAACCGCCCGACTCGTCGGGATTTCGCCAGCCCTCGCCGTCCCGTATGGCTGTCCCCAGGCTGGTTTCGAGGAGCCTGGCCATGGTCTCGCCGGTGAACATCTCCATGCCACAGCCGGTGTGATGGATCACGGCCCACTGATTGGTGCCGAGGAACTTGTGGCTGATCACGAGCGAACGGATCGCATCGTCGCTTGCCCGCCCGCCCGCGTTCCGGATGATGTGCGCGTCGCCCAGCTTGAGCCCGGTGACCCTGTAGAAGTCGATCCGGGAATCCATGCAGGTGAGGACGGCGACGCCCCGCGCGGGCGGCGTAGCAAGCTTTCGCTCATCCCCGAAGGCCGCGGCGTAGGCCGCGTTCGCGGCAAGTATTTCGTCACGTAGCTTTGCCAAAATCCTTTCCTCCTCTCGACACCGGAAAGCTTGCCGTCCCTCGCCCGCCTCACCCCTTCGGCACGGGCCGCGCGCCCTGCCTGCCAAGAATCTCACTGCGCTGGCGGCGCGCAAACTCCTGCAGATCGGTTACCTGATCGAACTCGTCGACGATCTCGTGCCCTATGATCTCCTCCAGCACGTCCTCGAGGGTCGTGATGCCGGAAAGCACGCCGTACTCTCCGATCACAATCACCATGTGCTGCCTCCGCTCGAGGAACAAGCGGAGGAGTTTGTCGAGAGGCGTGGTCTCGAGCACGAAGTGCGCCGGTCCCATGAGCTCCCGGAGTTTCACCGTGAAGCGATCGTTGGCGATGGCCGTGAGCACCTCCCGGCGGTGAACGATGCCGACGATGTCCTCGGCGCCCTGATCGTATATCGGTATGCGGCTGTAGTTGAGCAGCTTTTCCTCATGCCGCACGTCCCCGACGGTCAAGTCCGCGCTCAGCGTATAGACCACCGAGCGGGGCGTCATCACGTCGGAGGCCTTCTTTGCCTCCAGCTCGAGGATGTTCTGGATGACCTCCGCCTCGTGCTCCTTGAAGTCCCCCGAGCGAAGTCCCAGCCGGACCATGACGAGCAGATCCTCGTCGGTCACGCGGTGCGTCTCCCCCCTGCCGGAGACTAGGCGTGTCACGAACCGGCTCATCCAGATGATCGGCGTGAAGATCCAGACCATGAACTGCAGCGGCAGAGCGATGAACCGCGCCAGGGGGCGGGCATAGGCCACCCCGGCGGTCTTGGGAAGAATCTCGGAGAACATGAGGATCGCCAGGGTGAAGGCCGCCGAGAAGTAGGCAAGCGACGCGTTTCCAAGCACCTCGGCGGCGATGGCGCCCGCGAAAGCCGCGCCGCCGGTATTCGCGATGGTGTTGAGGAAAAGGATGGCCGCAATCGGCCGGTCGACGTTCTTCCGCAGTTGCGAGAGGGCGCGACCCGACGGCCGCCCGCTGTGCAAGAGCGATTCGATGTGGCTCAGCGGCACCGAGTAGAGCACCGCCTCGAAGAGTGAGCAGACCGCCGAGGTGAAAATCACAACACCGATGACGGTGAGCAGATAGATCATGCGCAATCCCCTCTCAGCCGATGGCGAGCTTCGGGAGCACGAGCGTCGCCATGCTCAGCACCAGGAAGAAGCCTGCCATGTCCGTCACTGTGGTCAGGATGGGACCCGACACCAGCGCGGGGTCGAATCGAAGTGTCTTCAGAACGAGCGGCAGAAGGCCGCCGAGCGCCACAGCCAGCACCGTGTTCACAAGCAGTGCGCCGCCTACGACCAGCGCCAGATAGATGTTCCCCTTCCAGAGCCAGGCCACGCCGCCCAGGATGGCGCCCAGCACCAGGCCGTTGATGGCCCCCAGGCTGACCTCCTTTCCGAGAACGCGCAGCACCTCCTCGGGCCGCACCAGCCCGAGCGTCAGCTCGCGGATGCTGACCGCCACCGCCTGATTTCCCGAGCAGCCGCTCATGTCGCTGATCATCGGGAGGAAGACGGCGAGGGCGATCGCTGCGGCCAGCGTGTCCTGATAGTAAGCGATGACGCTGGCGGCGATCACGTTGAGGAAGATGTTGATCGAAAGCCAGGAGAGCCGCCGGCGGGATCGCAGGCCGAGAGACATTCCCCGGAACTCCTCACCACCCACGATGCCGCTGATGTCGAGCAGCTGGCGGTCGGATCGCTTCCGGCCCGCTTCCCCGACGTCCTCCGGAAGCACCAGCCCCACCAGCTCGCCCAGGTCGTCCAGAACGGGCGCCCCCAGGAGGTGATGCTGATCAAAGAACCGCTCGAGATCCTCGAGTTTTGCCGTCGCGGGAACGGTCAGCGGATTGGTGATCATCAGGCTCTCGAGGGGCGCCTCGCGCGGCGCATAAAGCAGGTCGCGGATTCGCAGCACCCCCTTCAGCCGGTCGCCGTCGTCGCAAACGTAGAGGTACTGCACGTGATAGTCGGCGTAGACTTCCCGGTTCTCCTGCATGGACGCCAGCGCATCGCTCACGCGGTCGCCCTCGCGGAAGGCCACGAACTCGGTGACCATGATGCCGCCGGCGGTGTCGGGGGGATAGGAGAGCAGATGCCGGGCGTCGCGCGCTTCCTCGGGCCGCATGACGCCAAGAATCGCCTCCGCGCTCTCCGTAGAAAGATCCCCGAGCAGATCCGCCTGGTGATCGCTCTCGAGCTCCCCGACGATCGCAGCGGCATCCTCCGCGGAGAGATCCGCGATGAGATCCACCGCCTGGGCCATCGTCACGTCCTCGATAACCTCCGCGGCCTCGGCGGGCGCGAGGAGCGTGATCAGGCGGGCCTGCTCCGCCTGTTCCAGCCGCGAGATGGACCGGGCCGTTTCGGAGGGTCCGATCTTATCGAGGAAGTCCGCCAGTGCCCGCCCGTCGTTCGTAGCGATCAGGCTCCGGAGCTTCTCCCAGGGATTTGCTTGCGTTTCATGGGGCATATCGCACTCCAGCGGGTCGCGCTGCGCCGGGCGGCGCCGCGCCCGTCAGCGGTGACAGGTCTGAGATCGGGGGAGATCAGCCGGGCCGGCGAAGCCCTTGATGACGGATGAGCAGTTTGAAGAAACGGGCGCAGAGGCAGTGGGCCCCATCTTCATTCCCACTCGATGGTGCTGGGGGGTTTGGAGGTGATGTCGTAGACGACGCGGCTGATGCCGCGAACTTCGTTCACGATGCGGCTGGAGATTCGTTCCAATACGTCGTAAGGCAGGCGAACCCAGTCGGCGGTCATGCC
>JAUYMQ010000540.1 GCA_030698575.1 Deltaproteobacteria bacterium | reverse complement strand
GTGCACAAGCCGGGTGAAGGGGAAGACGGCGACGAGGACGAAGCCACCCAGCATGTGGAGCTTGACGGCCCACGGGAGCGCGGTGACGTACTCAACTTGAGGACTCAGGCTGCCGAGCGAGATCAGCCACGGGACCGCCGTGTGCAGGTACCAGTCCGACCCCCAGCGGTACACGAGCGCCACCCAGAGCCCGAGGGCGACCTGCCCGAACAGGATGGCCAGCAGCACCCAGTCGGCGGCCGACGTGACGGCGAGCACCCGCGGCTGGCGGAGGCGCCGCACGATCAGCACCGCGAGCCCGACGAGGGCCAGCGCCCCGAGGGCGAGCCCGGTCACCTCGAGCACGTAGAGGCGGATCGGCTCGGCGATCAACGCCGCCCATTGCGCGGGGAAGACGAGGGCCAGCAGATGCGCCAGCAGGACGAGCAGGATGCCGTAGTGGAACGGCACCGATCCCCAGAAGAGGGCGCGGTTTTCGAGGAACTGGGACGAGAGGCTGGAGAAGGAGAAGCGGTCCCCGAAGTACCGGGAGATTCCCACCACCACGGCGAGGACCACGGCCACGTACGGGAAGACCGCGAAGAGCATCGTGTCGAGCATCGCCTGGGCCTCCTCAGCGGTTACCCGGTCGCGGACGGTTCACGATCACCCACCGGTCGCTCGCCCGAGGCATCGGGGCTGGCCGACGGACCTCGCGCCGCGAGCAGGAGGCGGAGCGCCTCGAGCACCCCGTGGTAGATCTGAGGGTCCTGCGCGGGATCGGGCGGCGCGTCGTGATCGCAGGATTCGACGGCGCCGGCCCCCCGGACCATCCGCCCGAGCGCCGGAAGGAGCGCGTCCACGATCACCTCGCCCGTCAGATCGGCGTCCTCGCTCGCCGCCAGGAAGCGCAGCACGAGGGCGAGGTGATCCGGGATCTCGCTCCCCGTCTCGACGCCCACGGCCCGGTACTCCGTCTTGAGCCTGACGAGGAACACGCTCCGCTTGTAGCTCTCGCCGAAGAGGTGGTAGCCGACGTAGGGACAGTACGTCGCGTTCAGGTCGAAGGTCCGCGTGTAGGCCTCCTGGAGGTCCCCGTGCGGCGTTCGTTCCGCGACGGCCGCGAACTCGTCCACCAGCGCCGCGGCTTCCGGACTGAGGGGGGCGAGGAGGGCCGCGCACGCCCGCGCGCGCTCCAACGGGCTCGCGTGCGGATACTCGAGCATCTCGGCAAAGGCGCGAAAGAGCGACCGGTCGACGCTCGGATCGGCCATGGCTACCACCCCCGCTCGGGACCCTTGCGGAAGCCGAAGCCGCCCTCGGCCTTGCGCGTGAACGGATCCATCACGGGCTCGATCGCCTGCTCCCGCGCGAGCGGCGGGAGGACGAACCGCTCCTCGAAGGTGGGGAGCGCGGTCAGACGGAAGATGGCCTCGGCTTCCTCGGGCGTGGTGTGGCCCTGGCTCAGGGCCTCGTGCACCTCCGCCGCGCTCACGTCGTTCACCCGGAGCGAGCGCATGTACACGCGCCCGGCGATGAGCTTCCGGTAGACGGCGGCGACGATCTCCTCGTTGCCCGCCGAGAACAGGCGGGCGAGGTAACGCAGGGGCACCCGCGCCCGCTCGAGCGACGTCAGCATGGGCGCGAGTCCGGCCGCACCGGCGCCGGGGATCTCGTAGCATCCGTCCCTCACCGCCGCCATCACCGGTAGCATCGGCGGCACGTAGAAGAGCATCGGCAGGGTCCGAAACTCGGCATGGAGCGGCAGCGCGAGTTGCCAGACCTTGACGAACTTGTACACGGGTGACTTCTGCGCCGCGTCGATCATCGCGTCGGAGACGCCGTTGGCCCGGGCGGCCGCGATGACTGCGGGATCGAAGGGGTCCTGAATCATCGCGCGGTGGGCGGCCACCAGCTCCGCGTCGGGGACCGACGCCGTCTCCTTGATGCGCGCGGCGTCGTAGAGGAGGACGCCGAGGTAGCGGATGCGCCCCACGCAGGAATGGAAGCAGGCGGGCGGCTGGCCACTCTCGAGCCGCGGGAAGCAGAGGATGCACTTCTCGGACTTGCCGGTCGACCAGTTGAAGTAGGTCTTCTTGTAGGGGCAGCCCGAGATGCACATGCGCCAGGCGCGGCACTTCGCCTGGCTGATGAGCACGATGCCGTCCTCCCCGCGCTTGTAGACGGCGCCGGCCGGGCACGCCGCCACGCAGCCCGGGTTCAGGCAGTGGTTGCAGATGCGCGGCAGGTAGAAGAATACGAGTCGCTCCAGCTCGTTGAGCTGCTGTCGCTCCTCGTCGGTCACCTCCCCGAGGTTCGGATCGTTCTTCGCGTAGAACGGCGAGCCGCCCAGGTCGTCGTCCCAGTTCGGCCCCGCCTCGATCTCCATGTGCTTGCCCGTGATCATGGAGACGGCGCGGGCGGTGGGCTGGTCGTCTCCCTCCGGCGCCGTGAAGAGATTCTCGTACTCGTACGTCCACGGCTCGTAGTAGTCGTCCACCGTCGGCAGGTAGGGATTGAAGAAGATGTTGGCGAGGCCGCCGGCGCGCCCGTGCAGCTTGAGCCGGAGATCGTCCCCCTGTTTCTCCCACCCGCCCTTGTACTTCTTCTGGTCCTCCCAGAGGGTGGGATAGCCGGTGCCCGGCTTCGTCTCCACGTTGTTCCACCACATGTACTCGGTGCCCTTGCGGTCGGTCCAGATGTTCTTGCACGCGACGCTGCACGTGTGGCAGCCGATGCACTTGTCCAGGTGGAAGACCATCGACACTTGGGCGCGGATGTCCATGGGCTCGTTCCTTCTCTCTCCGCCGACTTCGTGCGAGGGTGACGGGCTCACCACTCCAGCCTCTCCAGCTTGCGCACGACGGCGTAGGTGTCGCGGGTGAAGACGCCGATCGGGCCCCAGTAGTTGAAGCCGTAGGTGAACTGGCCATAGC
>JAUYMQ010000535.1 GCA_030698575.1 Deltaproteobacteria bacterium | reverse complement strand
CAGAGCCTACTTCATTGATGACTCGATTGTCTTGAAGACCCATCGCCCCGCTCGGTTGCGAGCGCGGGTTGTGGAGGAGTTCGAGACCAGCCTGGAGAAGGAAGCCTTCTTCCTCAGCCAGCTTGCCAGCGACGCCAGCATCCCGGCGCCAGAGCCGCTGGGATACGGACGGGAGAATGGCGTGGAGTACGTCTGCATGACTCGGGTTCCCGGCGTGCCGCTGCGCCGCGCAGACCTCACGTCGGAGCAGCGGCAACGAGTGCTCCGCGACCTCGGCAGGACGCTTCGCCGGCTCCATGCGCTTCCGCTGGCTCCTTTCTCTGAAAGCGGCTTGTTCGCGGAAGACGGCGGTTCTGGGGAGCTAAAGGCGCGCCTGGAGACACTTTTCTCTCAGATTGTCGCCGCCGTGAACGAACTCCCCGAGGAGTGGCGTCTCCGGCTGTCAGCCGAGGAGGTCGCCGCCAGGGCGCTGGAGGCGCTCCCTGACACGACCCATCGCGCCCCCCTTCACTCCAATCCCGCCGGCGAGCACGTCTTCGTGAACCTGGAGACCGTGGCACTCTCCGGGCTCATCGACTTTGGCGACGCCTACATCAGCCACCCGGCCTTCGACCTGCGGCCCTGGCGGAACCCCGCCGACCGCGGCGCGGTGTACGCCGGCTACACTGATCAAGGCCCCGTCGATGACGCGTTCGCCCGCACCTGGCGGGTGGGGCTCATTCTCGGCGAGTTGGCCTCGGTGCTGCGCCGTCGAGAGCCACCGGGGCGAGCAGAGGACAACCTGCACTCCCTGCTGCAAGAGATCTAGCGGAGGCGGAAGGTAGTAAGTCGATGGTCACGGGAGGGGCACTGAGACAACCCGACCCGGCAGACCCCGTTCTGGACGAAGGACGTGTGCTGTCCCTGGTCCGAAAGCACACGACCGCCACGACGCTCACGGCTGTCGACGAATCGGGCGGTGAGGCGAGGGCTTACTTCGTGGACGACGCCATTGTATTGAAGGTCCAGAGACCGCATCGCGTGCGGCCCCGGACGAGCCTCGAAAAGGAAGCCGTCTTCCTGGATGTCCTCGCCCGCTATCCTGATATCAGCGTCCCGAGAGCGCTCGGCTACGGGCGTGACGGCGACGTCGAGTACATTTGCATGACTCGCCTGCCTGGCGTCGCCGCGCGCCAAGTTGTCCTCGAAGGTGAAGAGCGAAGAAGGACCCTGCAGGCTCTCGGTCGCTCCCTGCACGAGCTTCATAGCGTTGACCAGTCGCCGCTGAGAAGCTGCGGTCTGTTCCCGGCCGATGACTCATTCCAGGACCTCAGGGCGCGCCTTCAGCGAGGCTTTGAAGGGGCTGTGGCAGCCGCGCATGGCGACGACGCCGGCTGGGACCTTCCGCTATCGCCCGAGACCCTGGCCGAGACGGCAATGGCGCTCATCCAGCCGCAGCCAGACTCGGCCTTCGTCGCCCTCCACTCCAACCCCGGACCAGAACACACCTTCGTCGATCCAACCACCCTCAGGTTCTCAGGGTTGATCGACTTCGGTGACGCTTATATCAGCCACCCTGGCTTTGACGTTCGTTGGCCTCGCAATACGGACAGGCAGGCGATTCTCGATGGCTACCAGGAGCAGGGTCAGCTGAGTGACGCTTTCCTCGCCGCCTTGCGCACTGTCCAGATGCTTACAGACATGACATCGATGACGCTCTCACGTCTCGGCCGGGAAAGAAGGGCACAGGCGAGAGAGAATCTTGTTGCGAGCGTGAAGGTCCTTTGAATTCCGCGGGGGAGTCTCGTCCAGGGCAAGGCAAGCTCGTATGCGCACGATGGCGGGATCGTAACGGGTTCGGCGGGGCACCAATACTCACAGAAAAGCGCTCGGCTGCATCTCCGAGTGGCGCCTCTTAGGTCTTGGGCTTCACGGCCGCAAGCGTGACGCCCCGCGTATCGAACTCCCTGGCGTCGGATTCGTGCTTCGACCCTGAGAAGACGTCCACCTGCCTGCCCCATCGGATGTCGGTGAAACGCAGATGACCCAGCAGCCACCGCCACTCTGCTTCCAGCAGAGCGCCCGCTATTCAGCCAGCCCAGAGATCGATGTCTTCCCTGGCGTCCTGGGGCACTTCCTTGTGGACGACGATGTCCCCGACCTGAATGCGGCCGCCGGGCTTCAAGACGCGCCGGACTTCCTGCATGACCGCGACCTTGTCCGGGCAGAGGTTGATTACGCCGTTGCTGATCAGGATGTCCACGGACCCGCTCTCGACCGGCAGCGCCTCGGCGTAGCCGAAGCGAGCGTCCACGTTCCCCAATCCCAGCGCGAGGGCGCCAATTCGCGTCTTCGCCAGCATCGCCGCGGTCATGTCCACGGCGATCACTCGACCTTTCGGCCCGACCTGTCGCGCGGCGAGGAGAGCGTCAACGCCCGCTCCGCAGCCGAGGTCGACCACCACTTCGCCGGGGTTCAGGCGTCCCATCGAGAGGGGATTCCCCGTCCCGGCAAAGGACTCGAGCGTCGACTTCGGCAGCCAGTCGAGGTCCGCGTCTTCGTAGCCCAGCATCTTCGCCAGCGGGCGGCCCGTATGGAAGTGAAACCCCTTTTCGGGCGCGCTGGCCACGTCCGTGTACTTCGACGCGACCTGCTCCCGCAGGCGTTCGCGGTCGATGTTCGCTGCGCTTACCTGGTTCGTCATCGCGTTGCCCTCCCGTAGGCGATCAGGCTTCGATGATAGCACGGGGAGATCGCGGCTGGCATCAACTAGGTCAGCCGTGGGCGACCGCGTTGGCGCCGGTAGGTGACAAGCTGCTGGCGGAGGGCGCCACTGCCGAACCCGGCATGGGGTACGTCGTTGATGGAACGCTGACCAGTCACGTAGGCGGCGTCGAGAACAGGATCGGAGCGGGGAAACCGTTCGAGTGGCCGTCAAACGCGACACATGATGCGGTCAACGGGGGCACGGCCCCTGTGCGCTTTGTGCTCTTTGACGTAAGGCAGTGACATCAGGAGCGACCCGCCGGGG
>JAUYMQ010000534.1 GCA_030698575.1 Deltaproteobacteria bacterium | reverse complement strand
GCCCGGCGTCGAGCACCATGCCAAACCCGTCGGCCCCGATGACCACCCCGGAGTGAACGACGGCCCGCCGGCCAATGATGCAGCGTGCATACACCACTACGGAGGGATACAGCCGGCTTCGTTCACCAATGCACGCATCATCCCCGATCGCGCAGCCCGCGTCGATGCACGCCCCTTCACCGACTTGCGCGCGCCTGCCGATATGGCAGCCAGGCCCGATGCGGGCAGAGGCGGCGATATGCGCACCCGGCTCGATCACTGCGCTCGGGTGAACGCCGGGTGCGACTTCCTGTGGCGGGTTGAGCAGCGCGCAAACCCGCGCGAAATAGAGGTATGGGTCGTCGCAAAGGATGCGGGGCGCTGCCGTGGCATCCCGCTGTGCGTGGGGAAGTATCACCGCCGCGGCGCGCGTCGCACCCAGTTGCGGCCGGTATCTGCCTCGGCCCAGAAATGCGATGTCGCCCGGCCCGGCGGACTCCAGGGTGGCGACTTGCCTGATCATGACCTGGGGATTACCGACCAGCTCGCCCCCCAGGCGCTCGACAATCTCAGCGAGCATGAACGCTCGGGGGGCGGTCATCCCGCTATTTCGCCGGCTTGCTGTCGTCCAGCGCCCTAATGACCTTGTCGGTGATATCGATGCGCGGGCTTGCCCAGACCGCTTCCTGGAAAATGACGTCGTATTTCTCGGCCTCGGCAATCTGCTTCACCGCCCGGTTGGCGCGCTCGATGACGCCAGCCAACTCCTCATTGCGGCGCTGGTTGAAATCTTCGCGCGCCTCACGCTGCTTGCGCTGGAACTCGCGATTGAGGTCAGCGAACTCGCGGTCACGCTTGGTGCGCTCCGACTCGGACATGGTCACGGCGTTTTTCTCGAGCGTGGCCTGCAGCTGCTTCAGCTGATCGGCGAACTTGCCGAGTTCCTGGTCGCGCTTGGCAAACTCGAGCTCCAGCTTCTTCTGCGCACGTACCGCCGGCGCGGAGTCCCGTAGTATGCGCTCGAGATTGACATAGCCAACCCGTCCTTCGGCCTGGGCAACGCTGCTCGTCGCAACAACCGCCAGCAGGGAAAAAAGAATCAGACGCGCGTAGCTCAAACCCGTCTCCTACCAATACCGTGGGGGGCCGCAAAAATGCCCTTATATTATACCTGTAACCTCAAAACACCTGGCCAAGCGTGAACTGCAGCCGCTGGATGTTGTCGCCGGATTTTGAATTGAGCGGCCAGGCCACGCTGAATTTCAGGGGGCCGACGGGAGAATTCCAGGCCAGGCTCAGACCTGCCGCATAACGCATTTCGGACAGCGCGATCTTGTCTTCGGGCGCGAATACCTGCCCCCCGTCGACGAACGCGCCGAGCCGTACGGACCGGTCGGCTGTCATCCCAGGCATCGGAAACAGCAGTTCGGCATTGCCCACAAGGCGCCGGCTGCCGCCGACGACGCTGTCGTCGCTGGGGTCGCGGGGCCCCAGCGAGGAGGTGTTGTAACCGCGAACGGAACTTACACCACCCGCGTAGTAATTCTTGAAGAACGGCAGCGGCTTGCCGCCCGTTCCCTCGCCTACTCCAATATCGCCCCGCAACATGAGCGTGAAGGTCTGGCTGAGCGGATAGAACCACTGGTGCTCATAGCCGACTTTGTAGTACCGGAGATCGCCTACGGGCAAGGTCACTTCGGAGGTTAGTCGTTGCACGCTCCCCCGTGTCGTCCATATGACGCTGTCGCGCGTATCCCTGGTCCAGCCGGCAGTTCCTATAAGGAACGAATAGTCGCTTCCGTACAGATTCTCGAAATCAAGCAGGCGGACCGGGCTATCCGAAAACAAACCCAGTTTCGTGCGTTCGGCCGACATGCCAAGCACGATGGTGTCGAACTCGGTCATGGGAATGCCGTATCGTATGCCGGCACCCAGCGAATTCGTCGTGTAATGACCGAGCAGGAGCACGTCGGCGTCAATCTTGCGGTTGTATGCGTCGAATCCCCGTGAGACCCCGTCCACCGTGTAGTACGGCTGCGTAAATGACATCGACAGAACCCGGCTGAAGCTGCCCGTGTTCACCTGCGCACCAACCGTGTTGCCGCTGCCGAAGATGTTGGATTGCGAGATCCCGGCCTGAAGAATGAGTTTGTCGGCGCTCGAATACCCTATTCCCAGCAAAATCGCCCCGGTGGGCTTTTCCTTGACCCGGACCGTGACATCCACCTGGTCGGTCGTGCCGGTCACCGGGGGCGTTTCCACTTCCACCTCGGCGAAGTACCCGGTGCGGTCGATGCGCTGCTTGGACAACTGCAGCTTTGAAGCATCGTAAAAGCTGCCTTCCAATTGGCGCATGTCGCGGCGGATGACTTCGTCCCGGGTCCGCGTATTGCCGGCGATGTTGATGCGCCTTACGTATACCCGCCTTCCGGGATCGATCATGAAGGTGAAGGCGACGGTGCGCTTGTCCCGGTCCACATCGGGCACGGCGTTGGCATTGGCAAACGCGTAGCCGTCGTTGCCCAGCCGGTCGACGATACGCTTGGAGGTCTCGGAAAGTCTCTCGCGCGAGAATGGGTCGCCCGGCTTGATCGTGATCAGCTTGCGCAGCTCCTCTTCCGCCACGATCGGATCGCCGCCGATTTTCACGTCCGAAACCGTGTATTTCTCGCCTTCGGAAATATTGACGGTGATGTAAATGTCGCGCTTGTCCGGCGTGATGGAGACCTGAGTCGAATCGATATTGAAGTCCAGAAACCCGCGGTTCATGTAGTACGAGCGCAGGTTCTCCAGGTCGCCCTGCAGCTTCTGCCGCGAATACTGGTCGTTTTTCGTGTACCAGGTAAACCAA
>JAUYMQ010000530.1 GCA_030698575.1 Deltaproteobacteria bacterium | reverse complement strand
GCCCGGCTGATCTGTGCGCTCCGAGATCTCCGAGTAAAATTTCTGAGGACCCAGATGCTCGTGGACGGTGCTCTCGTCCACATTAACCTGCGTGGCGGTTCCCTCCGCGACTTTGCGGGCGACCTTGCGGCAGACGGTTCCGATCTCGCGCTCCAGATTCCGGAGTCCCGCCTCCCGTGTGTAATCGTGGATCACCATCCCCAGCGCGGCGTCGCAGATCGTCAGATTCTCTTCCGAGATTCCATTCTCCGCCAGTTGCTTGGGAAGGACGAACCGGCGGGCGATTTGGAGCTTGTCGTCGCTGGTGTAGCCCGGCAGTTCGAGCACCTCCATGCGGTCGCGCAGCGGCGGCGGAATGGTGTGGAGCACGTTCGCGGTCGTGATGAAGAGCACCTTCGAGAGATCGAAGGGCACGCCCAGATAGTGATCGCTGAAGGAGAAGTTCTGCTCCGGATCCAGCACCTCGAGTAGCGCGGAGGAGGGATCGCCTCGGAAGTCCGTGCCGACCTTGTCGATCTCGTCGAGGATGAACAGCGGGTTGTTCGAGCCCGCCTTGCGGAGCCCCTGGATGATGCGGCCGGGGAGCGAACCGACGTAGGTGCGGCGGTGGCCGCGGATCTCGGCCTCATCGCGGATACCGCCCAGCGACACCCGAGCGAACTTGCGCCCCAGCGCGCGCGCGATCGACTTTCCGAGGCTGGTCTTTCCCGTGCCCGGCGGCCCCACGAAACAGAGGATGGGGCCCTTCAGATCACTCTTGAGCTTGCGGACGGCCAGGAACTCGATGATGCGCTCTTTCACCTTGTCGAGATCATAATGATCCTCATCAAGAACCCGGCGCGCCTCGGCGATATCGATGTGATCCTCGGTGGAAACGCTCCAGGGAAGCTCGACGAGCCAGTCAAGGTAGGTGCGGAGCATCGAGTACTCGGCGGCGTGTGGCGGAAGCTTGCGCAGCCGCTCCAGCTCCTGGTTCGCCTCCTTGAGCGCCTCTGGAGGCATCTTCGCCTCCTCGATGGCCTTCTGAAGATCGTTGAACTCGACCGTCCGCTCGTCTTCCTCGCCCAGCTCCTTCTGGATGGCCTTCATTTGCTCTCGGAGGAAGTACTCGCGCTGGCTCTTGCCGACGGCGCCCTGGACCTGCTCTTTGATGTCGCGCGTCACCCGCGCGATCTCGATCTCCTTGGAGAGACTCTCGGCAACCTTCTCGAGGCGCTCCTTCACGTCGAGCGTCTCGAGAAAAGCCTGCTTCTCCGGCACCCCGAGATTCATGCCGAACGTGATCATGTCGGCGACGCGGCCGGGCCCCGTGATCCCCTGGACCATCGTCGCGAGTTCATTGGGAAGATCGGAGCGCAGATCGATGAGTGAGACCGCGAGCGCCTTCACGCTGCGCGCCAGGGCATCCAGTTCGAAGTTGCTCTCGATCTTCTGCTCAATGACCTCGACGGAGGCGGTGAGGTAGCTCTCGGTCTTGCCAGGCCCGAGCACGCGGAAGCGGTTCTCGCCCTGGATCACGAGCTGGAGGTTGTCGTCGTTGACCTTCGAAACCTTGAGCAACCGGCCGGTTACTCCCAGGCCATACAGCTGTTCGAGGCCGGGCTCGTCCTGCTCAGGAACGCGCTGCGCGATCACCCCGAGCAGCGGAGACTCCTGCCCCGAGAGCGCCTCGATGAGCCGCTTCGAACGCTCCCGGCCAACAAGGATCGGCACCGTCACGTCGGGGAACAGGACGGTGTTCCGGACAGGAAGAATTCCAATCTCGACGGGTTCAGTCACCCTTATTGTCCTCGGTGAACTCGGCGTCCACGACCTCCTCCTTGCCGGCCGAATCGGGCTCGCTGCTCCCGCCACCCTCGCCTGAAGAATCCCCGGCGGCCTGGCCGCTCTTGTAGAGGATCTCGGCCAGGGAGTGGGAAGCCTTGGTGATCTTCTCGATCGCGGCCTTGATACCGGCCTCGTCGTCGGACTTCTCATCCACCAGCTTCCGTCCGGCGGTGACCGCCTCGTTCAGCGAATTGGCCTCGGCCTCGGGAATCTTGTCTTTGTTCTCGCCCATCAGCTTCTCGGTCTGATAGATGAGCGAGTCGAGCTGGTTGCGGGCCTCGATGACGCTCCGGCGGCGCTTGTCGTCCTCGGCGTGCACCTCGGCGTCCTTCGTCATTCCTTCGACTTCCTCATTGCTGAGCCCGCTCGAGGCCGTGATCTTGATCGACTGCTCCTTGTTGGTGCCGAGATCCTTCGCAGACACGTTCACGATTCCGTCAGCGTCGATGTCGAAGGTCACCTCGACCTGCGGAACACCCCGGGGCGCAGCCGGAATGCCCATGAGGTGGAACTTGCCCAGGGTCCGATTGTCCCCAGCCATCTCCCGCTCGCCCTGGAGCACGTGGATCTCCACGCTCGACTGGTTGTCGGCCGCTGTGGAAAAAGTCTCGCTCTTGCGGGTGGGAATGGTGGTATTGCGATCGATGAGCTTCGTCATCACGCCGCCCAGGGTCTCGATGCCGAGGCTCAGCGGCGTCACATCGAGCAGCAGCACGTCCTTCACGTCTCCCGCCAGCACGCCGGCCTGGACGGCGGCGCCCACGGCGACCACCTCGTCGGGGTTCACACTCTTGTTGGGCTCCCTGCCGAACAGTTCCTTCACGAGCTGCTGGACCTTGGGGATACGCGTCGAGCCTCCCACGAGCACGACCTCGTTGATGTCGCCGGTCTTCAGCCCCGCGTCGGCCATCGCCTTCCGGCAAGGCTCGAGGGTACGCTCGAGCAGATCACCGACGAGCTGCTCCAGCTTCGCGCGCGTCAGCTTCAGATTCAGGTGCTTGGGGCCCGAGGCGTCGGCCGTGACGAAGGGGAGATTGATGTCGGTCTCGACGGTGCTCGAGAGCTCGATCTTCGCCTTCTCGGCCGCTTCCCTCAGGCGCTGAACGGCCATGGGATCCTTGCTGATGTCGATCCCCTGGTCCTTTTTGAACTCGGCCACCAGCCAATCGATGATCCGCTGGTCGAGATTGTCGCCACCGAGATGCGTGTCGCCATTGGTCGCCTTCACCTCGACGACGTCGTCGCCGACCTCGAGGATCGAGATGTCGAAGGTGCCGCCGCCGAAGTCGTACACGACGATGGTCTCGTCTTTCTTCTTGTTGAGACCGTACGCCAGCGCGGCGGCGGTGGGCTCGTTGATGATCCGCTTGACCTCGAGGCCGGCGATGGCGCCCGCGTCCTTCGTGGCCTGCCGCTGGCCGTCGTTGAAATAGGCGGGAACCGTGATGACCGCTTCAGTAACAGGCTGGCCGAGGTAGGCCTCCGCCGATCGCTTGAGCTTCTGGAGAATCTTGGCGCTGATCTGCGGGGGCGCGTAGCGCTTGCCCCGAACCTCGACCACGGCCGCGTTCTTTTCGTCGGCCACCACCTTGTAGGGAACGAGCCTGATCTCTTCATTCACTTCATCGAGCCGCCTGCCGGTGAAGCGCTTGATCGAGTAGATGGTGTTCTCGGGATTGGTCACCGCCTGGCGCTTGGCGACCTGTCCAACCAGCTCCTCGCCGTCCTTGGTGAAGGCGACGACGGACGGGGTGATCCGGCTCCCCTCCTCATTGGCTATGACGACGGGCTCGCCGCCCTCCATGACGGCCACCACCGAGTTCGTCGTCCCCAGGTCGATACCGATGATCTTCCCCATTGGCTGCTCCTCCACTGGCCCCGCGGGGCCTCGTCCTTGAGTCCTTGTTCAATTTCATAATAGACGGAAGCCGGAGGGGACTGACCTGAAGCCCCGCTCCGTCTTCTCGTCTGGAAACCCGCTCGTTGTCAGGCTGCTATATCGATCTGGCGCGGCCGCGCGTCCTCGGACTTGGGAAGCGTGACCTCGAGAACGCCGTCCTTGTAGGCGGCCTTGACGCCCGACGCGTCGATGTTCGTGGGCAGCTTGAATGCCCGCTGGAACGATCCGTACTTTCGCTCGATGCGGTGAACATTCTTCTCCGAGATCTCCTTCTCGCTGTGCCGCTCGCCGCGGATTGAAACCACGCGGTCCTTCACCTCCAGCACAACGTCTTCCTTCTTGATGCCCGGCAACTCGACGGAAATCTGGTAGCCGGCGTCGGTCTCGTGGATGTCCACGGGCGGCACCCAGTTCGAGGCGCTCGGCCCGATCCCCCTGGGGAGATCGAACCGATCATCGAGCAACCTGCCCATCTCGCGGGGCATGCCGAACAGGTCGTGAATAGAATTCCAGGTCGTCAACGCCATGGTGTCTTCCTCCTTCTTCACTTGGTGCCGGACCTTGACTTGGTACCGGACTTGTTGCCGCCGCGTGTCCCACGGCGCGATCGTTTCTTTCGAAGTCGGGGGGAACCTAAGGGCGGCTCCGGAGGTGGTCAAGGGGCGACAAGGAAAAAATGGAAGGCCGGCGCATGGACGAGGCGCATGGGCGGTGACGTGCCGACAAGGTCTCCCGGGAGATCAAAAACCTGACTATTTTCTGACACTTAGGGCGGGCTCGCCCACCTCCTCGATGGTGATGACAACGGCGCCACCAGGTTCCCGCGGCCCGTCAGGAAGGCCACGGCGGTGCGATCGGCGAGTATCTGCCGGACCGCGTCGCGCAGCGCCGCCTCCCAAACCGGGCTGGGACCGGGGAGTGTCGGAGAGTCCACGGGCACGTGGAGCGACGACTCGCCCGTGCGCTCGAAGTCCCGGCGTACCGTTCCGGCGGGGGTCTCGTCGGTGACCGTCACGCGAACCGTGACGCTGCAATCCTCGGTCTGGACTTCCCCGAAGAGCGGAACCCGCGTGTCGCAGCGGCTGCCGCCGACGAAGCTGACGCGAACCCGGCTCGCATAAGCCCCGGCCACACTCTCCGCCATAGGTGCCGGGATCGCGGTGACCGGATAGCCGGCCTGTTCCATCTCCTCCGAAAGAATGTCTTCCGGTGCGGAGAAGAAGCGCGCGAAAAGGGCGCGGTCCGCGTGCGGGCAAAAGGTTCCGTCGCTCACCGTCGCGGGATCGACTTCGCCGGCGTAGGTGATGAGCGCCACCGAGGGCACCCGGCTTCCATCCACGCGAAGCGGCGCGCGGACCGGCGGCGATCGCAGTGCGGGCGTCTCGCAAGCCGCCAGGATGAATACCCCCGCGAGAGCCGCTGCAAGAGCAGATGTCCCCGGACCCGCGCACCGGTTGAGGGCGCCTCGGTGGTGTGCAAAGATGGGCGAGGATGAGATCATTCCCGGACCAGCAACGGAGGTCCCCCATGCGTGACGTGCCGCGATTCTCGGGCTTCCCGAAGGAAGCCCTCCAGTTCTTCAAGGCAATCAAAAAGAACAATAACCGGAAGTGGTTCGAAGCGCACAAGAAAGAGTACGAGGCGAATGTCCTCGCGCCGGCCGAGGCGTTCGTTTCGATGCTCGGTCCCCGCCTCAGGAGCCTCTCGCGTGACATTCGCTTCGACCCCCGGACCAGCGGGACCGGCTCGGTCAAGCGAATCTACCGGGATACCCGATTCAGCAAACACAAGACGCCTTACAAGACCTACCTCGGCATTCTTTTCTGGCAAGGCAACCGGAAGGCGAAGAAGGAAAATCCGGGCTTTCTCTTCCATCTCGATGCCGACGGCGGCCGCCTTTTCGCGGGCCTGTACGGCTTCCCGCCCGATTATCTGAAGGCATACCGCGAGTCGGTCGACGACAGCCGCCGAGGCAAGGAGCTTGCGCGAGTTCTGGAATCGATCGCGAAGAAACCCGGCTACACGACCGGCGAGCCGAGCTACAAGCGGGTTCCGCAGGGTTACGCCGCCGATCACCCGCGGGCCGAGCTGCTGCGCCACGGCAATCTTTACGCGCTGTCTCCGCGCATTCCGGCGTCAACCGTCAGCTCACCCAAGCTGCTCGATGCCTGTTTCATGCACTGCAAAGTAATGGCGCCCCTGGTCGGCTGGATGGCGAAGGTCTAGCGCTGCGACGTCATCGCCGCGGTTTTCGGCAGCGACATCGCCTGCGCCTTCACCTCCAACGGATGATCGACGATGTCATTGAACTTCTTCTCGTCGCCGGGCTTATAAGGAGCTGCGAAATACTGGTAGAACCAGAACTTGTGCTCGCCTTTCGGGATTCGCTG
>JAUYMQ010000524.1 GCA_030698575.1 Deltaproteobacteria bacterium | reverse complement strand
CACACCATTCCGCCGCCGCTGCGCGACCGCATGGAGGGGCTCGAACTTCCGGGCTACACCAGCGACGACAAGCTCCAGATCGCCCGCCGGTTCATCCTTCCCAAGCAGCTGGCGGAGAATGGAATCTCGGAAGAGAATCTGACGATCAGCGACACCGCGCTGGGGATGGTGATCCACGATTACACACGCGAGGCGGGGCTCCGGAATCTGGAGCGAGAGATCGGAACCGTCTGCCGCAAGGTCGCCCGCAAGGTCGCGGAGGGAACCGCCACGCAGGTTAATGTGGACGAGAGCACCGTCCACGAGCATCTGGGTCCTCAGAAATTTTACTCGGAGATCTCGGAGCGCACAGATCAGCCGGGCGTGGGCATCGGGCTCGCCTGGACGCCTTCAGGCGGCGAAGTGCTATTTGTCGAATCGACCCGCATGAAAGGCGGAAAGTCCCTCACGTTGACGGGCAACCTCGGCGACGTAATGAAAGAGTCTGCCGAGGCCGCGCTCTCCTACATTCGCGCGAACGCTGAGCGCTTTGGTGTCCCGCGAGATTTTTACGAGGGCTCGGATCTTCACGTGCACGTGCCGTCGGGCGGTATTCCGAAGGACGGCCCCTCGGCGGGGCTCACCATAGCGGTGTCGCTGCTCTCGCTTCTGCGAGGGGTGCCCGTTCGCCCCGACGTGGCGATGACGGGCGAAATCACGCTCCGGGGGAAGGTCCTGCCGGTGGGCGGGATAAGAGACAAGGTCCTGGCGGCGCAGAGAGCAGGTGTCAAGACAGTCATCCTTCCCCGTCACAACGAAAAAGATCTGGTGGAGGTCCCCGAGGCCATACGGAGGGATCTCGAGTTCCGGTTTGTGGATTCGCTCGACGACGCTTTCGAAGCCGTGCTACCCCCTCCCCCCGAGCGGGCGCAGCCGGCGATCAAAGGCTGACGCTAACAATCAACTCAGTGCGTCAGGATTCTCACAACTAGCACTCTCAAGGAGGTTCGGTAGATGAAGATCAAACCGCTGGGAGATCGGGTCATTGCCATGCGACTCGGTCAGGAGGAGAAGTCAAAGGGAGGCATCATCATTCCCGATTCGGCGCAGGAGAAGCCTCAGGAAGGAAAGGTGCTCGCCGTGGGCGCCGGCAAGCGTATGAAGAACGGTTTGTTGCAACCACTCGACGTGAAGAAGGGCGACCGGGTCCTCTTCGGAAAGTACGCCGGGGTCGAGATCAAGGTCGAGGGGGAAGAGCGGCTGATCCTCAACGAGAGCGACATACTGGGCGTCCTGGAAGACTGACAGCCTGGATTTCTTGCACACGTCCCGCCTGCGGCGGGACCGCGAAATGACGGAGGCCAATCAAGATGGGAGCTAAGATCATTCGGTTCGACGAGGCGGCGCGAACGTCGATCCTGAGAGGTGTGAACATTCTCGCCAACGCTGTGAAGGTCACGCTCGGCCCTCGCGGCCGCAACGTGATCCTCGACAAGAGTTACGGATCGCCCATAGTCACCAAGGACGGCGTTACCGTAGCCAAGGAGATCGACCTCGAAGACAAGTTCGAGAACATGGGCGCCCAGATGGTCCGCGAGGTCGCCAGCAAGACAAGCGACACCGCCGGTGACGGCACCACGACTGCGACCATCCTGGCCCAGGCGCTCTACCGCGAGGGAAGCAAGGTCGTGGCGGCGGGCGCCAATCCGATGGATGTGAAGCGGGGCATCGAGAAGGCTGTTGCGGTGGTGGTCGCCGAGCTCAAGAGCCTCTCGAAACCCGTCAAGGGGAAGACCGAGATCGCCCAGGTCGGGACTATCTCGGCCAATTCCGACGAGACGATCGGCGAGATCATCGCCGAGGCGATGGACAAGGTCGGCAAGGAAGGCGTGATCACGGTCGAGGAGGCCAAGGGGCTCGAGACGGAGCTGGAGATCGTCGAGGGCATGCAATTCGACCGCGGCTACCTCTCTCCATACTTCGCAACCAATCCCGAGAAGATGGAAGCGGAGCTGGAGGATCCCTACATCCTGATCCACGAGAAGAAGATCTCCAGCATGCGTGATCTCCTTCCGCTTCTCGAGCAGATCGCCAAGAGTGGAAAGCCCTTGGTCATCATCGCCGAAGAAGTTGAAGGAGAGGCGCTGGCGACGCTCGTGGTGAACAAGATCCGTGGCACGCTTCTGTGCGCCGCGGTCAAGGCGCCCGGGTTCGGGGATCGACGCAAGGCCATGCTCGAGGACATCGCTACCCTCACGGGCGGGCGGGCGATCACCGAGGACCTGGGCATCAAGCTCGAGAACCTCAAGTTGACCGATCTGGGACGCGCCAAGAAGGTGGTCATCGACAAGGAGAACACGACCATCATCGACGGTGAGGGGAGCCGATCCGAGATCGACGGTCGGGTCAAGCAGATCCGCGCGCAGGTCGAGGAGACCACGAGCGAGTACGACCGCGAGAAGCTTCAGGAGCGGCTCGCCAAGCTCGTGGGCGGAGTCGCCGTGATCCGCGTGGGCGCCGCGACCGAGTCGGAGATGAAGGAGAAGAAGGCCAGGGTGGAGGATGCCCTGAACGCCACACGGGCCGCGGTCGAGGAGGGAATCGTCCCCGGCGGCGGCGTGGCGTTCCTGCGGGCGCTTCCCGCGCTCGAGAAGCTGAAGCTCGATGACCACGATCAGCAGTCGGGAGTGAAAATCGTGAAGCGCGCGATCGAGGAGCCGATTCGACAGATCGCGCAGAACGCGGGTGTCGAGGGAAGCATCGTGGTCGCGAACGTCCGGTCCAAGACCGGTGGCTACGGCTTCAATGCGGCCACCGAGACCTACGAAGATCTGGTCAAGTCCGGCGTAATCGATCCCACGAAAGTCGTCCGCTTCGCGCTGCAGAACGCGGCCTCGGTTGCGGCTCTGATGCTCACTACCGAAGCGCTCATTGCGGAGAAGCCGAAGAAGGAGTCCGCGGGCGCGCCCGGAATGCCGGGCGGCATGGGAGACATGGGTGGCATGGGCGGTATGGGTGGAATGGGCGGCATGTACTAAGCCACACCCAGGCTGGATCTCGAAGGGGCCCCTGCGGGGGCCCCTTCTATTTTGCGTTCAGCGAACGGTGATCCCCGCCCCGTTCATCGCTACACACCTGCACGTGTAACTTGACATGCGGCGGAGCGCGGGCCTAGCCTGACTGAAGGCCGCTGCGTCATCTACGTAGCGCAGCGTGAACGCAATCCGGGCGAAATCTCGAGGACTGGCGATGGGGCTGCCGACCACATACCCCGGCGCGCCGTCCCTGACGGGGCGGGCCAAGCCGGGTCGCCGGAGGGTCTGGGTGCGGAGGATCATCCTCCTGCTCGGGATGGTGGTGCTCTTCCTCGCCGTCGACACGGTCCGCAACAGCGGCGGTGCCTTACAGGAGCTCTGGCTTTCCCACAACATCGAGCGCTACATCGCCTCCCACCCTCATACCTCCGAGAGCGACAAGATCGATCTCCGGGCCGGCCGGGTCGTCAAGGGCTGGGATCGCGAGAAATGCCGGCTGGCCTGGGGTGAGCCCAAGAACGTTTTCACCATCACGCAGATGGGCACCGAGTACTGGCAGTATGGCGGTAATACGCGTCCGGCCACGCTGGTTTTCACCGAGGGAGTACTGACGGACTTCGGCCCGTGACCGCCGCACCCTCGCAGGACCGGCCGTTCGGACTCTTCCTCCGGTATCCCGCACTGGAGCGTCGGCTCCCGCGGTTGGCCCTCTTGCGGCGGCCGAGCGAGGTTCACGCGCTCGATGCCCTCGCCCCCGGACTCTGGATCAAACGCGACGACCGCGCGGGCCTGGTTTACGGCGGGAACAAACCCCGGAAGCTCGAATTCCTGCTCGCCGACGCGATTTCACAGGGAACCGATACGGTCCTGACCTTCGGCGCCATCGGATCGCACCACGCGCTGGCGGTCGCGTTGTGCGGCAAGCAGCACGGGCTCCGGATGATCCTCGTCGCCGTGGGCCAGCCCCCGACGCCCCATGTGCTGGAGACCCTCCGGCGGATCCTCGACACCGGCGCCCGTGTCGAGTTCGTCGGATCTTCCTCCCGGGCCGCACTGTCCGGAGCGCGGCGCTGGCTCCTGCCCGGCGTTGGACGTAAGCGCCCCTTGCTGGTCATGCCGGGGGGCTCCTCACCGCTCGGGTGCGTTGGTTTCGTCGAAGCCGCGCTGGAACTGGAAGCGCAGGTGCAGGAGGGCGCGCTTCCGGAGCCGGAGATCATCACGGTGCCAGTCGGATCGATGGGGACGGCTGCGGGACTTCTGGCGGGTCTGTCGCTGACCGCGCTTCGCAGCCGCGTCCTCGGGGTGGTGGTGAACGATCTGATGCCGATCTCGGCGCGGCGCGTTTGTGCTCTCGCTGATCAGACGCTCAACTTTTTGCGAAAGCACGATGCCTCGTTCCCCGACGTGAAGGCTGACCGCGCGCGCCTCGACCTGCCTCGCAACTGGATGGGCAGGGGTTACGGGCATCCGACGCCGGCGGGGGAACAGGCCATCGCGCGGGCGGCTGGTTCGGGGATCGCGCTCGAGGGGATCTATACTGGCAAGACGCTGGCTGCGGTACTGGACCACATGGGCAGGGACGGCGGCGGGAGTGGATCGGCCCCGCTGCTCTTCTGGAACACGTTCAACTCAATCGCGCTGCCGACCTTTCAGGGGGCGCTCGACCCGGGCGTCCTGCCACGGCCCCTCCGGGCTTTTCTGCAGCGGTCGGAAGCGCTGCCCGCGGGCTGAACCCGGCCGGGGCGCTTGCCTTCTTTGGCCAGGGCCGTATCCTGCCCGGGGCCGCGGCGCCGTAACGTTTGGGCCGGCGGCGCATCTAAAGGGCGGCCTGTGCGGCGAGGCATGAGAATCATGCCGCCGGCCGCCGAAACCCCCCATCCAGACCCGCCATCCAGAAAGGACGGATCGAGGACGATGCCACGCATCGAGATGTATACCGGCTACGGATGCCCATTCTGCGCGAACGCCAAGCGGCTGCTCGAATCGAAGGGCGTTTCCTTCGAGGAGTTCAACATCCACGATCATCCCGAGAAGAAGGATGAGATGATCGCGCGGTCGCAGCTCATGACTATTCCCCAGATCTTCATCGACGGTGTTCACGTCGGAGGCTACGACGAGCTCCACGCGCTCGACGTCTCCGGCAAGCTCGACCCCATGTTGAAAATCAGCAGGAAGGCGCGGCGCGAGGAACACGTTCGCGTGGCCATCCTCGGAACGGGTCCGGCGGGATGGACCGCCGCAATCTACGCGGCCCGGGCGGAACTCTCGCCGTTCGTGATCGAAGGGTCGCAGCCCGGCGGGCAGCTGACCATCACAACGGACGTTGAAAACTATCCCGGTTTTCCGGATGGCATTCAGGGTCCGGAGATGATGGAACTGTTCCGCAAACAGGCGCTCCGGTTCGGCACCCGGGTGCTCGCGGGAGACGCGACAAAGGTCGATCTGTCGAAACGCCCCTTCAGCGTCGAGATCGGCGACGAGGGGCGGCTGATGGCCGACGCCCTCATCATCGCCACGGGCGCATCGGCCAAGCTGCTGGGAATCGATAGCGAGAAGCGCCTGATGGGGCACGGGGTTTCGGCCTGCGCCACTTGCGACGGGTTCTTCTTCCGTGGACAGGAAGTCGTTGTCGTGGGCGGCGGCGACACGGCCATGGAGGAGGCGCTGTTCCTCACCAAATTCGCGACCAAGGTGATCGTGGTCCACCGGCGGGGCGAGCTCCGCGCGAGCAAGATCATGCAGGAGCGCGCCATGAAGAACGAGAAGATCGCCTTCGTCTGGGACAGCGCGGTGGAAGAGGTGATGGGCACGCCTGAAGGAGGCGTCACGGGGGCGAAGCTGAAGAATCTGAAGACAGGCAAAATATCCGAGTACCCGACCCAGGGGCTGTTCGTCGCCATCGGGCACCGGCCCAATACGGATCTCTTCAAAGGGCAACTCGACATGGATCCCGTGGGCTATATCCGGGTGGAAGGTGGGACCTCCTACACCAGCGTTGAGGGAGTCTTCGCCAGCGGGGATGCAATGGACCCTCGCTACCGGCAGGCTGTTACCGCTGCGGGCACCGGCTGCATGGCGGCCATCGACGCCGAGCGCTGGCTGGCGGAGCAAAGTCACTGATCCATTCTGATCCTTGATCCTTGATACGCAGTGTGAACCGGGCGCGGCTTTCTGTCGCGCCCGTTCTCTTGTGTGCCCAGCATGGGCTTCGACTTGGAGGTGCAAGTCCTCCGGGAACCTGGTCGCGGGGACCCAAGCAAACCGTAAGGCGGAGGTCGCGAGGCCGTCGCTGAAAGAAGCGGGGAGCGAAACCGCGG
>JAUYMQ010000523.1 GCA_030698575.1 Deltaproteobacteria bacterium | reverse complement strand
GAGAAGCGGCAGGGTCGAGAGATAGAGCGCGAAGATGAGCGTCACCCCCGAGATCGAGAGCAGGCGGCGGACGCCACGGACCCTGAAAGGCTCGGGCTGGAGATCAAACGGATTTGGATTCATGCAGCGCGGCTCCGTCTGCGAAAGGGGATGGCGCGGGGGAGGCTTTGGGCGCTCGGGACGACCAAAAATGGCCCGGCGGCGGCGTTTTCGCAAATTTAAATAATGGGGTCAGACCCCTTTAATTTAGCGTCCGGTCCTGCTCCGGGCTTCGGGCGCCGGTGTCGACGCTCAATTCAAGGGGTCTGACCCCCCGGGGTGGGTTTCGCCGAAACAGCGAGCCCCGCCCGGTTTCCCGGACGGGGCTGCTGTTTCACAGGTGTTTCCGCCGTTCTCTTTCTTGCTCGATGTTGCTTGGTGTTGCCGTTCTCCGAAGAGCGCAGACGGGGCACCGGCCGCGATATTCAAATAGTGGGGTCAGACCCCCGGCGACGGGTCAGGCCCCAGACGTGCAGAGATTGCACCCGCACGTATCGGTCAGACCCCCGGCGTGATTTGAGCCATTCGGGTGAGAAGCCCCAGTTTTCGATGCGGGGTCAGGCGTTTTTCGCAGGCGCTGTACCGCGCTCGAAACCCGTTTTTTTGGAAAGCCTCGAGAGTGCGTCCTTCGTGGCATCCGCTGGTATGATCCTTGCTACTATAATTTGGAGCATCAACACGGATATGAAAACTTCCGGGACCGCTCGATCGGTTACCGCGAGACCCGCGGGATCGAGAAAGATCTTCGGATCACGACAAACGGACAGAAGCAGAAAGGAACGACGCCATGAACCCCCATCGTCCAATCCATGCGTTCCAGGGCGCGATCCTTGGACTCGCGTTCATGGTCATTCCCGGGACTTTCGCCGGCGCCGCCTGGGCGTCTCCGGCTTCTTCCGCGCTGACCGCCGCAGCCGCGCCACCCGCGGGGTACGTCGCGGATTTCGTCTCGACCACGGCCACTGGCGTCGCCATGAACGATGCGGGCGACGTGGCGGGCACCTCCTATACCGATACGGGCTGCGGTCCCTATTGCCTCCCTCCCCGCGACACCGTCGTGTGGCGGGGCGGTGAGCGGATCGTCCTCCCGAGCGTGCCCGGACTCCCGGGCATCTACGTCCGGGGCATCAATGCCCAGGGCTGGGTGGCCGGGATCGCAGGCTTCCCCGGGACCACCACCCACGCCGTGGTCTGGAAGCCGAACGGCGCCGGTTACGATGCCATCGACCTGGGCACGCTGTCGGGAACGACCAGCTCGGATGCCGCTGGCATCGACGACCAGGGGCGTGTGGTCGGCTGGTCGTCGACCGGGGGGGCTATCCCGACCGCCGCCGCGCCCTTCATGTGGTCCGAGGCGACCGGCATCGTCGATCTCTCCGCCGAGGGCTTCCCGGACGAGCCGCCCATCGCCATCAGCCCCGGTGGCGCCGTGGCAACCCCGGGCACGTGGTACCGGCTCGGTGATCCGGCCAGCGTCGTTCCCATGCCGGCTTCCCCGCCGGGCTTCTTCTCGGCCTCGACTTATCCGACGGCGATCAACGACACGGGGGACCAGGCGCGCTTCCTCGTCTCAACCAGCACCCAGAACCTCGCTTACCTCTTCCGCTTCCATCACGACGGCACCTGGCAGCTTCTCTCCGGCATCCCTACCGGCCATCTCGCGACCTTCGGCGTCGGGTCGATCACGGACATGGGCGATGTGACCGCCACGGTGGGGGGGAGTGCGATGATCGCCTACGGTCCCGACGGTCTGGCCCAGTCCCTCGCCGCTCTCATGTCCCCGGCCTACCAGGGAGCCGGTGCCACCTATGGCGGCCCGATGAACGGCGCGGGGCAGATCCTGACCCAGGTCTTCGTCGGCCGGTCCCCACGGCTCGTGCGCCTCACCCCGGGCGAGGCCTGCACGACCGGCTGCATCCGCGTGAACAACCTCCAGATGTGGGGCAGGTTCATTTCGGATCGCAAGAATCCCCGAAGCTGCACGCCGGACGCGAAGAACCGCGTGACGGTGAGGCTCGAGCTGGTGGACGAAGCCGGGCAACCCCTCAGGCGGGTCCGGGTGAACGGGCGGTTCCTCGACGACTACTGGATGGACGCGCCGGTCTCGGGAATGACCAACCGGCGGGGCGTGGTGTGGTTCAAGAACGAGGGGCTGGCCTGCGTGGGCGCCGTGGCTTTTCTGGTGAATGACGCCACCCAGGGCTCGCGTGTTCTGGACCGCACGACCGGAGTCGTGACGGGCTACGTGATACCGCTGCCCTGATCGGCGATGGCAGGCGTGAAAAACATAATGGAGTCAGACCCCCGCGAACCTCACGGGGTAAGCCCCCTCAAGATGGCCTTCTCGACGAACCCGAGGGCGGTATCGCCGGCCTTCTTGTGGACGAGGGTCCGCTCGGCGTCGAAGGTGTAGTAGGCGGGGACGAACTCGTTCGCGAAGCGGTCGGTGATGGTGTGCTCGTCGTCAACGGCGACGGGGTGCGCGAGGCCGTACTCGGCGACAACGGACTTCACGCGCGGGAGATCGACGTCGTCGGGATAGCGCGGCATGTGGACGCCGACGAGCTGGACCCGGCCCGCGTAGGTTTTGTCGCGCCACTCGACGAGCGTCGGGAGCTGCGACTTGCACTGCTCGCAGCTCACCGCGAAAAAATGCACGAGCAGCACCGTGCCGGGCTCGGGCGCGAGGGCCGCTTTGCGCACGGCTGTGTCATCGAGCCAGGACACTCCCGCCCCGTCGAGCGACGGCAGCTTGTCCCCCATCTTCA
The DNA here is from genome assembly GCA_030698575.1 of Deltaproteobacteria bacterium. Taxonomy (GTDB): domain Bacteria; phylum JAUYMQ01; class JAUYMQ01; order JAUYMQ01; family JAUYMQ01; genus JAUYMQ01. The sequence continues at coordinate 62 of JAUYMQ010000523.1, read as the reverse complement.
TGATCAAATTCCTGGGGTCAGGTCTAAAATTTGACTTCGCCGAACGACGCGGCCGCCCGGGT
>JAUYMQ010000521.1 GCA_030698575.1 Deltaproteobacteria bacterium | reverse complement strand
CCGTCATCGTCATCGATCCGAAGATGGCCTTCGGCGTCGGGAGCCATCCCACCACCCGCCTCTGCCTCCGGCTACTGCGGGATGCGGAGGGCCTGGAGCGCGTGCTCGATGTGGGGACGGGCACGGGCATTCTCGCCATCGCCGCCGCCCGCTGGGGCGCGCGGCGCGTCGTGGCCGTCGAGATGGACGAGCCCTCCGCATTGAACGCCCGCGAGAACGTCGCGCGCAACGCGGTCGCCGATCGGGTCGAGGTCGTGCACGGGCGCGTGGAGGCCCTCGAGGGGCTCTTCGATCTCGTTCTGGCCAATCTGCTTCTTTCCGAGCTGCACGCAGCGCTCCCGCGGATAGCCGGCCTCCTGCGCCCGGGCGGGGCGCTCATCCTTGCTGGTTACCTCGCTTCGGAAGCCGGCGCGGTGCGCCGGGACCTCGGGGAGGTGGGCTTTCGGGTCGTGCGGAACGAGGCCGAGGAGGAGTGGGGCGCCCTTTGCGCTCACGCCGGTCCCGCGGTGGCAAAGCAGCCGGGTGCGGGCGGGTCCGAGGGCGATGGACGGTATTGACTCGCGAATCAATCGTGGGCTAGCCTTGCAGCCTTTGAACACCTGACCCGGGGCGGCGGCCCGGCCGCGCCCCCGTGGGAGGAGTCCGTGTCCGACGTCGTTCTCTACGAAGTCAAGGATCACATCGCCAGGATCACCATCAACCGTCCCGAAGCCCGCAACGCCATCTCCCCCGAGGTGACCACGCGCCTCAAGGAACTCCTCGAGAAGGCGAAGTCCGACGCGGAGGTTCGGGTCGTCGTGCTTTCGGGCGCGGGCGGGCGAGCCTTCTCGGCCGGCGCCGATCTGGGTGGAGGCATGTTTCAGGCGGATCAGTCGTTCCTGGATCGCCACGAGGGGCGGGGTGTCTTCGCGGATCTCTTCCTGACGATGAACGGCCTCGGCAAGCCGGTGATCGCCGCGGTCACGGGTTATTGCCTGGCGGGGGGGTTCGGCCTGGCCCTCGCCTGCGATCTCATCATCGCAACGGATGATTCCACATTCGGAACGCCCGAAATAAAGCGGGGCCTCGTCCCCATGATCATCATGGCCACGATCGTCCGCAACCTCGGGAGAAAGAAAGCGCTCGAGATGATCCTCACGGGCGAGCGCATCGACGCCGCCGAGGCGCACCGCATCGGTTTCGTGAACTACGTGGTGGCGAAGGATCAGATCGAGGCGAAGGTGAACGAAATGGCGGAGAAGCTTGCGGGACTTTCTCCCGCCATTCTGAAGCTCGCCAAGGATGCCTTCTACAACGCCCAGGACATGGGCTTCGACGAAGCTCTCGAATTCCTCAAGTCCCAACTTACGATCAACACCATGGCCGAGGACGTGATCGAGGGAATATCGGCGTTCATGGAGAAGCGCGACCCGGTCTGGAAGGGACGCTGAGGTGGCAGCGAGATGATCGCCAGGAGAGAAGTTTACAGGCCGCGAAGGAAGCACGGCGTTATTCCCGTGTGATAGAATCCCGCGCGTGATCCCCAACTCCAGTCTATTCCACTTTTCAGCGACCGCCATCGCCCTGCTGGGCCTGGCGGCGCTGCTCTTTCCCCAGCCCACGCCTGGACTGGGGCGAAGGGCCAACCAGGCGCAGGTGATCGTCCACGGGCACCGCGCCTCCGAGAAGCCTTACCGATCTCCCTACGACAAAGACAGATGGCGGGTCATCGAGTCCGGGATCGACGACGATCTGACGGCACTGTGGGCCGTCGACGGAGAGCACGCCTGGGTGGGCGGGGTCTCCGGGGGCGTCTACCGGACTCGCGATGCCGGCCGATCCTGGGAGGCGCTCGTCGGCGTGGACCTTGGGCGTTTTGTTCAGCTCGACTGGAAGGGGCCTGATCGCGGTTTCGCGCTCGCGACTGACGGCGAGATCCTCAGGACGGACGACGGCGGTGGAACCTGGAAGAGCGTGAGGGCTGCTTCGTCCGATCGGGTGCTGCACCTGGATTTCGTCGACGAGGAGAAGGGTTGGGCCGTCGGTCAGCGCGGGCTGCTCCTGCATACAATCGACGGCGGGTCCACCTGGGCCCGTTACGAGGAGGCGGTGTCGGGCGATCTGACCGTCGTGCAAATGCTGAGCGAGAAAACCGGCTGGGCGGGCGGCCCCGGACTCCTTCTCGGCACGCGCGACGCCGGAACGAGCTGGGTGGCTCTCGAAGACGCGCCTGGCTGGTGGTTCGTGAGCGGCCGGCGCGGTTACGCGACGGACGGGAAGAGCATATTCGCAACCGACGACGGCGGCGAAAGCTGGCGGCCCGTTCGCGCGCTCGAGCACCTTCTCGAATTCGACGGCGGACCGGATGGGGCGTCCTACATCTCACATGTCCGCTTCGTCGACCGGTACAACGGCCTGGCGGAAGTGATGGATGGCGGGACGCAGCGACTGTTCCGCACGCGAAGCCTGGGCCGGTTCTGGAAGCAGGCATACAAGGCTCGCCGCGGCGAAGGCGCCGAACTGGTCAGCTTTTCCATGTCCGACGGGCGCAACGGCCTTGCCCTTGACGGCAACGGTAACCTCCGGGCAACGCGCGACGGCGCCCGAACCTGGCCGGTCCAGATCGGCGGTGAATTCTTCGATCTTACCGATGTTCACTTTGCTGACCCGCAACGTGGCTGGGCGGTCGGACGGGCCGGGCGGATTCTCGTCACGGAGGACGGCGGGAAGCGCTGGCGGGAGGGGTCGCGCCGGTTCGATTCACCGCTTCGCCGCGTGCAGAGCGTGCTGCTTTCCCCGGAGAGCGCCCGCGCCTGGGCAGCTGGAGGAGGCGGCACCGTTCTGGCTTCGATTTCCGAGGGGCATCCCTGGCGCAGCCCCTGGCGGTCGCAGCGAACGACGACGCGCGAGGACATCCTCGATCTTGCGTTTCAGGATTCCTCACGCGGCGCCGCGGCTGGCGAAAACGGCCTGCTCATGACGACGGCGGACGGAGGCGACAGCTGGATCCGCCGGAGCACGGGAATCAGCGGCGCGATCGTCGCGGTCGCTCTCGTCGAGCGGAATGCACTATGGGCCGCGACCGCCTCCACGATCTATCGTTCCGGCAACGACGGGCAATCGCTCACAGCCGCATCGCTTCCGTCGGGGCTGGGGGCGGGCAGCTTCGTCGATCTCGCCGCGCCGGCGCCGGAGCATCTGCTCGCCCTCCAGGCCGAGGGGCGGCTTCTTCGGACGCGAAACGGGGGAGAGGCATGGGATCGGGTGGTGGTGGATCCGGACGCGCGCCTCAGGGCCCTGCAGTTCGTAGACGCCGCGCACGGGTGGGTTCTGGGGCGGAAGGAGGGCTCGCCGGATCTCCTCTACATCACCGAGACCGCCGGCGCGGAATGGCAGGCGATCGAACTTCCGGCGAGGGATGTCCGCGCATCCTTCTTTGCCGATCCGAAGCGTGGCTGGCTCGCCGGGCCGCAATCGATACACGTTACAACGGACGGCGGGCGCAACTGGCGCCGCCAGGTGATTGGTCCCTCACGTTTCCTCCGCGCGTTCGTCCAGCTCGACGACGGCGGCGCCTGGGCGGCCGGCGACAACGGACTCGTCGCGCGGTACCCACCCATGCAGGTTCGTGGCGCGCCGGCGGACGAAAACGAAGAGGGCGCGGCCGGGACCGCGCCCTCCACGGACGACTAGCGGTGACCGGGGCGACCGCGCCTCGGCCGATTGAGTTCCTTCAGCCTGCCCCGCTGCTCGGGCGTGAGTATCTCCGCCAGATCGATCTTCGCCTGCAGCCGTCGCCGCTGGAAATCGGAGCTCTCTTTCACGAGTGCATCGATCTCCCGCTCGGCCGCACCGCGGTCGATCGGATCCGCGGAGAGCAGCGCCCGGAGGGCCGCCTGCCGCGACTTCAGCGCATCATGAGGTCCAGCCATTGAGGAGAGCTGCTTTTCCCTGAGCGAGCGGACTTGCTGCACCTGTTCATCCGTCAGTCCGAGTTCGGCGGCCTTCTCGAGCGCCACCGAAGGGGCGTCGTGACCTTGCCCGCGCGGGAAGGCCGGGGCCTGACTTGCCCAGGCGAAGAGCGCGACGGCCATCGCGAGCGCCGCCGGCAGGGTGAAGTGAAGCATACGGTTTGAACGCATCGTGCTTGCCTCCTCTCCCCTCTGGGAAATCGTCGTGATACCCGTCGCGCCGTTGGGCGCGGCGATCATTCGTTGCGGGGGGGGGCGCCCGGGCCCGGCGGCAGTCCCCGTTGCTTGCGATGCTCGTCCCGCTCGCTGCGTCTCAGTTCGTCAAGCTGCTTCATCTGCTCTTCACCGAGCACGGCTGCCAGCTCTTCCCACATCTGGCGGCGGGCCTCCTGAAAGCCAGCCCGGTTGCCCCGCGCCTCGCGAAAGCGCGGAATGTTACGATTGAACACCTCTTCCACCTGCCCGCGCTGCTCATCCGTCAGATCCAGTTGCAAGGTGAGCCGCTCCAGGAAATGGCGGGCGTCGCCCGCGGGACGCCGTCCCGGTTCCGCTCCACCGGCCACGGAGATGCGCGGCGGCCCGGGCCGGAAGAGGAATCGATCCATCGCGATGCCGATGAAGATCCCGAGCAGCAACAGAAGCGCCGAGAAAACTCCGATCCAACGTCTTTCCGAATTCAATGCGAATCCTCCTGATCCCCTGAACCGTTCTCGATGAGCGCCAGGTAGAGAATCTGAGCGTCGCTGGATGGCGCCACGTAATCCCGCACGTCACGGACGACGGCCGGTCCGAGCCCGACGAGCGCCGCGAGCAGGAACGCGGCGGCATAGGCGCTCAGCCGTTTCGCCAGCCGTGCCCGCGCCGCCCAGGACTCTCCTGCCGCGCGCCGCGCCGTGAGTTTGCGCGCGAACCGTTCCTCGAAGCCGGGCCGTGCGTCCAGCATGCTCCCGCTGACCAGTCCGGCCACGCGAGAGATCGCCGCCAGCTCCCCGGCGCAGTCGGGGCACTTGTCCAGATGAAGGCGGATGCTCCCGGCGAGCGGCGGAGGCAGTGCGCTGTCGTGGTAGCCGGACAGGCGGGAGCGGACATCCTGACACCGCATTTCGGAGTTCATGGCAGCAGCTTCTCCAGTTTCCTGCGAAGGGCTTGTCGGCCCCGGTGTATTCGCGACTCGACGGTGCCAAGCGGACAGTTGAGGATGCGACCGATTTCCTCGTAAGAGAGACCGGCAATATCTCTCAGGACCACCGGCGCCCGGAAGGCCTCGGGCACTTCGCGAAGGGCCTTGCGAACCTGGCTCGACCGTTCGGAGCGCAGGAGCGTGCTCTCCGGATCATTCCCCGCCCCGGCCACCGCGGCGCCCGCCAGCGCCGTCTCGCGGGCGGACTCCGCAAGCCTCTCGAGGCTCACCCGCCGCCGCCACCAGAACCCGCGCGTGTGATCGATCGCGGTCCGATAGGCGATGCGCAGGAGCCAGGACTCGAACCGCGCCTCCTCCCGAACGGAGGGCAGGGCCGCCCGCGCCTTCAGGAAGACCTCCTGCGCAACATCCTCCGCCTGATCGGCGTCGCCGAGGTGCGCCGCCACCAGCGATACCACCCGCGAGCGGTAAAGTTCCACCAGCCGCGTGAACGCCCGATCCCCGGCAGCGCTCTCGGTCCGGGCTTCCGCCACCCACAGCAGATACTCGTCCGTCGGCCCGGAGGCGGTGGGCTCGGGAGGGCGAGGGGGGGTGTTCTCGCGATCACGGGACAAGGCGTGGTTCCGGTCCGGACCAGAGGCGCCGGCCCCGGCGGCAGTTGCCGCCAGCAGAAGGGGCGCGAGCGGCGTTCGAATGGAGAAATGGCTCAAGCTTGGATACCCGGGTTGCTGTAAGTCTCACCCCCAAGACGTGTCGGCCCCGCGGGAATATTCCCGGATTAGCCGGCCCCGGGAACCCCATAGCATGGCCGGAGGCCGGCGCGCCATCCCCGGTCTCTCAGGTTTTCTTTGACGCTCTCCGAAGCAATTGTTATGAAATAACAAACACTCTGGTCCCGTCGCCCGGAGATGCCGGACCCAGGGGTGCCCCCTTGACCAAAGACCTCGGCCGAATCCCAGCAGGACGCCTCGAGAGCCTTCTCGAAGTAGGCGGCCTTCTCACATCGACCCTCGAACTGGACGCCATCCTGGATGTCCTTGTGACGCGGGCCGGCGAACTCCTTCAGTGCGAAGCAATCAGCCTCCTCCTGCTCGACGAGGCGGGGACCTCTCTCGTTTTTGCGGTCGCCAAGGGCGCGAAGGGGGAGGAACTCAGGGAGCAGCGGTTGCCGGTGGATACGGGCGTGGCCGGATGGGTGGCTCGCGAGGGGAAGCCCGTCCTCATCGGCGACGCCCACAAGGATTCCCGCTTCTATTCAGGTTACGACGAGGAGAGCGGCTTCGATACCAGGTCCCTGCTGGCCGTCCCGCTCAAGGTGAAAGACCGGCTCATCGGCGTACTCGAGGCCATCAACGCCAGGCGCGCGAGCGGTTTCGACGAGAGCGACATGGCGCTGATCATGGCTTTCGCCCATTTCGCCGCGATCGCCATCGAGAACGCGCGGCTTTACGGGGTGGCCAATCAGGAGCGCGAGGAACTCCGGGTTCAGGTCTCGAAGCGCTATCAGATCGTGGGTGAGAGCCCGGCGCTGACGCGGGTCATCGATCTGGCCAAGGCCGTGGCGGATTCGAAGGCCACGGTCCTCCTGCTGGGAGAAAGCGGAACCGGCAAGGAGATCTTCGCGCGGGCGATTACCCAGTGGAGTCCCCGCGCCGGGCGGCCCTTCGTTGCGGTGAACTGCACCACGCTGTCTCAGGAACTGCTCGCCTCGGAACTGTTCGGCCACGAGAAGGGATCTTTCACGGGGGCGACGCGGCAGAAGATCGGCAAGGTCGAGCTGGCCCAGAGGGGCACGCTCTTTCTCGACGAGATCGGCGAGATGCCACAGGAGCTGCAGATCAAGCTCCTCCGGCTGCTTCAGGAGCACGAGATCGAGCGCGTCGGCGGCAATCGCCCGATCGCCGTGGACATCCGCGTGATTGCCGCCACCAACCTCGACCTCGAGAAACAGGTCCGCGAGGGAAAATTTCGCGAGGATCTCTTTTACAGGTTGAACGTCGTGCCGATCATCCTGCCACCGCTGCGCGAGCGCATCGCCGACCTGGACCTGCTCGTCGCGTTCTTCCTCGAGCGATACGCAAAGGAGTCGCGAAAGAATCTCAAGAGCCTTACGTCCGCGGCGATGGATGCCATGCGCGCCCATCATTGGCCGGGCAACGTGCGCGAGCTCGAAAACGTCATCCAGCGCGGCATCGTCCTGAGCCGCGGTCCGCAAATCGAGAAGTCGGATCTGCCGCCTGATTTGGCGGCTGCCCTCAGCAGCGCACCGGAGGCGCGGGACGGGGTTGTCATGAACGAGGATCTCAAGGAGGCGAAGCGCAGGGCCCGGGATCAGGCGGCCGCCGAGGTGGAGCGAAGATTCCTCGAGCAGATACTCACGGCAAGCAAGGGAAACGTGACCCAGGCGGCGGCTGCAGCGGGGATGAACCGCACGCTGCTGCAACAGCTGCTGAAGAAGTACAACATCGATCGGAGCCGATTCGCGCGCGAATAGGTAGAGTGGCGAAGCCTTCACCGACTGCGGAGCAGAGCATGACGAAGCACTACCAGGTCACGGTGACACGGGACGGGAAGAAGACCCACATGAATCACTTCATGCAGGAACTCGTGGCAAGCACTCTCGTGGGCATGCTGACACCGCTCGGCGCGGCGGACGGCGAGTGGAAGAACGTGCAGATTAATGTCGAGCGCCTCCCGGAGCCGACGGAGGTGGTGGGCCGGGAATCCCGCTAGGGCCTTCGCCCGGCCGCATCAATCCTTTCGCAGGACACGGGAGAAATTGCGCCAGAGCTCTTTCTTGCGATGGGCCAGGGCCTCGGGCGTGCGCAGGTTTTCTCCCGACATGCGCTCGTTGAAATTCAGAAGCATGAAATACAGGGTGTTCGAAGCGCCGAGCATCTGCACGAAATGAAATGGATCCACATCCGCGAAGACCCCTTCCGCGGTCCCCTGTCTCACGAAATCCACTCCGAATTCCATCAACGGCCGGATGTAGTCATCCATGACCATCCGGTGAAACCGCCCCTCGTCCATCAGTTCGCGGGTGATGAGCTTCAGCGCGTTTGGGTGGTCGGCCTGGAAATCGGTCCACCCCTCGATGAAGGCCTTCACGTGGTCGAACCGATCCATGCCCTCGAGCTGCCGCTCGGGCACGGCGAGTTGCGCTAGCGACTGGATGAGGCTTTCGATGACGTTCAGATAGAGTTGCTGTTTGGTCTGGAAGTGATAGAAGAGCAGGCCCTTCGTGACGCCTGCGGCTTCGGCGATCTCGCGGGTGGTGGTTGCGACGTAGCCTTTGTGGGCGAAGATCTCTTCTGCGACCCGAAGAATTTCCCGGCGGCTGTCCGGTCTGACAGCGCGTGGTTGAGCCAATCCCAACTTAGCCTCCTTTCATGGCGGACTGGCCCTCCGTCTTGCGTCGCCGCGGATTACCCGACAGGGAAGGAACATGAGTTCCCGATCCGCAGCGTGGTTCTAGCTAACACCGCCCCCGAATGGCTGTCAAGCACGTTAGTGAGCATGCGCGTCCGCTCCAGAGGGCAGGGTTTGCGGCCGATAGCCCCTGATGTACCCTGCGTTCGAGGAGGTTGGGATGGACAGAGGACTCCTTTTAGAAATTTACCGTGACATGCTTCTCATCAGGCGCTTCGAGGAAGTGGCTCACCGCTGCTACACGGAGGGCCTGATCAGCGGATTCCTTCATCTCTATACCGGCCAGGAAGGGGTGGCCGTCGGGGCCATCTCGGCCGCCCGCCCCACCGATTACATCGTCGCCACCTACCGCGAGCACGGGCACTATCTGGCGCGCACACGTGACCCGAAGTCCGCCATGGCGGAGTTATTCGGGCGGGCGAGCGGCTGCTCGAAGGGGCGGGGCGGATCGATGCATTTCTTCGATCTCGCCAGGCGGTTCATGGGGGGGCACGCCATCGTCGGCGGGCACGTGCCGCTGGCCGCGGGCGTGGCCTTCGCGTCGAAGTACCGTGCTGAGCCGGACGTGACGCTCTGTTTTTTCGGCGACGGGACCGCGAACATGGGGGCCTTCCACGAGGGGCTGTGCCTCGCCTCGCTCTGGAAACTCCCCGTCGTGTTCATCTGCGAGAACAATCTCTACGCCATGGGAACGCCGCTCTACAAGACGCTGGCGGTGGAGGACGTCTCCACACGCGCGCTCGGCTACCCGATGGCCCGCGAGACGATCAACGGCGACGACGCGCTCGAGGTGCGCGAGTCGGTGGGGCGCGCCCTCCGGCGGGCGAGGGAGGAAGGCCTGCCCACGCTCGTCGAAGCCAAGACCTACCGCTTCCGCGGCCACTCCATCAGCGACCCGGCGAAGTACCGATCGAAGGAGGAGCTCGAGTTCTGGAAGAAACGCGATCCGATCCTGACACTGGCTGAACGAATCTACACGCTCGGCATGGCGGACGAGGCGCAGCTGAAGGAGATGGAACTCGAGGTGCGGCGAGAGATTGATGAAGCCGTCGAGTTCGCGCGGAACTCCCCGCTGCCCGACGAGAAGACGCTCCACGACTATGTCTACGCCGGGAGCGGCGAAGAGACGGCCGGAGGCGGGACGTGAGACAGATTGCCTATCGCGAGGCGCTTCGCGAGGCCATGTCCGAGGAGATGGCCCGCGATGAACGGGTATACCTCATGGGCGAGGAGGTGGGCGCCTACCAGGGCGCCTACAAGGTGACCCAGGGGATGCTCGAGCAGTTCGGCGAGAAGCGTGTCGTCGATACGCCAATCGCCGAATGTGGTTTCGCCGGCGTCGGCATCGGCTCCGCCATGGTCGGGCTCAGGCCCATCATCGAGTTCATGACGCTGAACTTCTCCCTGGTGGCTTTCGATCAACTCATCAACAACGCCGCCAAGCTCCGCCTCATGAGCGGAGGCCAGATTACCCTCCCCATCGTCTTCCGCGGCCCCGGCGGCGGGGCGCACCAGCTCGGCGCGCAACACTCGCAGTGCACCGAGCCGTTCTACTGCTACACCCCCGGGCTGAAGGTCGTGATGCCGGCCACCCCCCGCGACGCGAAGGGGCTCCTCAAGAGCGCCATCCGCGACGAGAATCCGGTCGTATTCATCGAGAGCGAGGTGCTCTACGGCTTCAAGGGAGAGGTGCCCGAGGAGGAATACACCATTCCGCTGGGCGTGGCGGAGGTCGTGCGTCCCGGGAAAGACCTGACCATCGTTGCCTGGTCGAAGATGCAGCACCTTGTGAAGCTGGTGCTGCCGGAGCTCGAAAAGCAGGGGATCGACGCCGAGGTGATCGATCCCCGCACCCTCCGGCCCCTCGACGAGGATGCGATCCTTGCATCGGTGCGAAAGACCAGCCGCCTGCTCATCGTCGAGGAAGGTTGGCCCTACGGTGGCGTCGGAGCGCAGATCGCCTATCTCGTGCAGCGAAACGCCTTCGATTACCTCGACGCGCCTGTCGAACGGGTGACGAGCGAGGACGTCCCGATGCCCTACGCGGCGAACCTCGAGAAAGCGGCGCTCCCGAGCGTCGAGAAGGTCTTTGCGGCGGTGAACCGCCTGCTCGGCCGCTGAACCCGCCCCACCGAGGAAGACATGCCCGTCGAGATCAAGATGCCGCGGCTCTCCGACACGATGGACGAGGGAAAAGTCGTTGAGTGGAAGGTGAAGCCGGGAGATCACGTCGAGGAGGGGGATCTCCTCTGCGTGATCGAGACGGACAAGGCGGACGTCGAGTTCCAGTCGTTCTACACGGGAACGCTTGCGGAAATTCGGGTGGCTGAAGGCGAGTCGGTGGAACTAGGCGCGGTGATAGCACTGCTCGTTGAAGACGGCGAGGAGGCCGCGCCTCCATCGCGCGCATCCGTACCGGCCCCGGCCGCGAAGCAGCCGGAAGCAGACCCCGCCCGGGA
>JAUYMQ010000515.1 GCA_030698575.1 Deltaproteobacteria bacterium | reverse complement strand
GTTCTGATTAGCAGCAAAAACGGTTCTGGGCTTTTATTCAAGATCGCTGATTCTGCACGGATGGTTTTTATCCGTGCAGAATCAGTGATCCGCGCGGACGGGAACCCGTCCGCGCAACATCGCAGCTCTCCAATTGGGCGGGGGCGTAATTCAGCTTGCCGCGGCCGCCGCGAGTTCCTCGCGCAGCTTGTACTTGATGATCTTCCCCACGCTGTTTCTCGGCAACTGGCCGACGAAGCGCACGTGCCTGGGCTTCTTGTAGCCGGCGATGCGGTCGCGGCAATGGGCGACAAGCTGTTCCTCGGTGAGCGCGGCGCCCGGCTTCAGCTCGACGAAGGCGGCCACCGCTTCGCCGTACACCGCGTCCGGGACGCCCACCACCGCGACGTCCAGCACCGACGGATGTTCGAGGATCGCCAGTTCGACCTCCTTCGAATAGATGTTGTAGCCCCCCGAGAGGACCATGTCCTTCTTGCGGTCGACGATGTAGAGAAAGCCGTTCGCGTCCATGCGCCCCATGTCGCCGGTGGCGAACCACCCGTCGTGTAGAGCGGCCGCGGTCTCCGCGGGTTGTCCCCAGTAGCCGCGCAGGGTGAGAAAGCGCCCGGGCTCGCCGCTGCGGACCCACAGCTCGCCCGCCTCGCCCGGCGCAGTGTCGCGTCCCGCGGCATCGACGAAACGCACCTCCACGCCCGGTACCAGCCGGCCGACCGAGTTCGGATGCGAGAGCTGGTGCGCCGGACCCAGACTGGTGAGCGCGCCGCACTCGGTCATGGCGAAGTAGGAGTGGATGCCGACGTGCGGCAGCGCGCGGAGGATGCGCTCCTTGACCTCGCGCGGGAACGCTTCCCCGGTCGCGACCATCACGCGCAGGCTCGCGAACGAGCGCGCCGAGGCCTCGATTTCCGGCAGCAGCATGCGGCCCACGGTGGGCACCATGCCCAGCACGGTGATGCGCTCCGCGGCGCACAGGCGCGCCGTCTCGCGCGGATCGAACTTCGGCAGGATGACCAGCGTCGTGCCCAAGCACAGCATGTTGATGACCCGCCCGAAAGCCGTGCGGTGGGTCAGCGGGGTGGTGATGAGCTGGCGGTCCGCCGCCGTGAGGCCCCACTCGATGGCGTTGATGTAGCCGTTGGGGATGAAGTAGTTCGCCTGTGTCAGGATCGCCCCCTTGGGCTTGCCGGTCGTGCCGGAGGTGTAGTGCATCACGGCGTAGTCATCAGCGGTGGTCTGGACGATCTTGGCCTGTCTCGATGCCTGGGCCATGGCGTCCCGGTAGTTTATCTCTCCCGCGCCCAGCGAGCTTCCAGCCGGCTGGTCACGTTCAACCACTATGATGTGCTGGAGGTCCGGCAGCTCGGCACGAATCTCATCCACCCGCACCTTCAGTTCCGGGCAGGTAACCAGGACCTTGGCGCCGCTGTCGCGCAGCCGGTCCCGGATGGCCTCCGGCCCAAAGGCGGAGAACAAGGGGCCGACCACGCCTCCCGCCTTCAGCGTTCCAAAAGCGGCGATATAGAGCTCCGGGATGCGTCCCAGGAATATGAAGACCCGATCGCCTTTCTGCAGGCCCAGGTCTTGAAGCACGTTCGCGAAGCGGTCTGTCAGGCGCTTCAGGTCCTGGAAGGTGTACTTCTCTGCGGTAAGGTTTTTGCTTATCCAGTGGAGGGCAACCTTGTTCTTGCGCCAGGTCAAGCAGTGGCGGTCTATGGCTTCGAAGGCCATGTTCAGACCCCCGCCGGGCAGCCAGCTGAGGCTGCTCCTGACGGTTTCCCAATCGAAGTCCCGGCGGGTCGCCTCGTAGTCTCGCAGGTTGGACTTGATGGCCATATCTTCCCAAGGAGTTTTGGCGATCGGCTTGTACTTCATCCTGCTGTGCCCTCCGCGATTCGTCCCCGGTCCCCAACGCCACAAAAGGCTGACGAGCGTTCATCGTCAGCCTTTCCCGCCTTCAATAGCGCTCCACTGGCCGCCCAGTGACAGTCCGGGGCCTGTTTGACCTCGTCCCAGCCGGAGGAAGCGGGAACTTCCCCCAACTTCGGCGAAAACCCCTTTCCCGACACCTCCACACCGCCCCCGGCTCCGTGCCGGTACTAATGATTTCCGCACCTCTATCAAGACTGTGGATCAACTGAAGTTTAGCATACGGACGAACGGCTCGTCAATTTCATCGCTTCTCATCCATCGATAACCCTCCCCTCCCTTTCAGGGAGAAAAGGGTTGGGGGGGCAATAGGGGAGACCCCTATGGTCCCCCCAAGAAGGGGCCAGCCCCTTCTTGACTACCCCGTGAGGATAGGAGTTCCTCCCCTTTGACGTAGTGCGCCTGACTGCTGTATCATATGTATGACAACGGCTACATAGCCGACGGAGGCGACCATGTCATCTGCGAAACCGATTAGCATACGTATTCCCGAGGAAACGCGCACCGCAATCGAGGAGGCGTCTCGCCGGACCGGCCGCGACTTCTCGACTGTAGCCAACCAGATGCTCTCCGAAGCCGTGAAGATGCGACGCATCGCAGGAATAGTATTCGTCGATAGCCCAAGTGGGCGGGTGGCCAGGGTCGCAGGGACTGGCATCGATGTTTTCGAGATTGTCAAGGCGTACCGTGAGATGGGCCAGGACCGGGGGCGGTTGCAAAGCGCCTACCACTGGCTTTCGGATATTCAGTTGCGGGCTGCCCTGGCCTACGCTCAAGCCTATCCTGAGGAGATCGAGGACAGGATTGCCCTGGAGAAGCAGTGGACACCGGAGTCCGTCTGGGAAGCGCACCCTTTTACAAGGCCGGAACAGGGCCGGTAGGTGCGCTTCTACCTCGATGAGGACCTGTCGCAGCAAATAGCAGCGATCGGCCGAACTAGCGACCTTGACGTAGTGAGCTCGCATGAGTGCGGCCGAGACGGTCTGTCGGACGAAGACCAGTTGAGGCTGGCGGCAGCCGATGGCCGGTGTGTCGTAACCAGGAACTACGCGGATTACGCGATGCTCACGCGCTCATTTTGGGAGTTGGGCTGGCCCCACGCCGGGGTGCTGC
>JAUYMQ010000497.1 GCA_030698575.1 Deltaproteobacteria bacterium | reverse complement strand
ACTATTTCGCCCGATCCATCCTTGGTCTGGACGTTCTTCGCGTACTGATCCTCGTTCATGACCTGTTCCAGGATGGCGCCCAGCTGGACTTCACCCCAGGTGCCCCGCGTCTTGACGTTCGTCAGGACCTTCTTGAGATCGCCCACGCCGTCGGCGAGACTCTTCATCTCGCCGAGCCCCCTCTGGACCGCTTCGAGATGCTGGCTGACCAGCTTGAAGGACTCGCCCAGCCGCTTCTCCAGCGTATCGTGCAGCTTCTCGTCGACGGTCTTGCGCATCTCGTCGAGCTTCCGTTCGTTCCCTTCCTGAAGCCCTTTCAGGCGTTCGTCGATTGTGTTCCGAAGGCGATCGATCGTGACCTGGTTCGTCTCGACGAAGTTTTGCGACTGGGTCGTCATGCCCTGCGCCATGCCCTGAAGGTTTTTTGTGATCTCTTCCCGAAGATCGCGAGCTGCCCGGTTCGATTCTTCCCTCGCCGCGCGCAGATCCTCGCGCAGTCCGCTCTGCAGGGCTTCCTGCCCCTTCGACGAGAGGCGCGCCAGCAGCATCGCCAGCAGCGCACAGGCAACCGCGACGAGCCCGGCGATGGCCCAGAGCAGGATGTCGGCCATGGGTGCCTCTCAGGGTGAGGCCCGGGGGAGGGCCAGGGAAAGCGCCCGGCGCGTGCCAGGCAAGCTCCGAGGGTAACGCGAAGGGGTGACAGAGTCGAGGCGCCCCAACGGGAAGCGCCACGTCGCGTGACGTGGCGCTCCGGTCGTCTCGGGCCGGCGGCCGGCCCTTGATATGGTGCCCAGGACTGGATTCGAACCAGCACGTGGTTGCCCACGCCAGCCCCTCAAGCTGGTGCGTCTACCAATTCCGCCACCTGGGCTCGGGAAACCGCGCGCGCCTGGAGGCGTTCCGGCGGCGCGAGCGCGAAATACTAGCAGGAAGCGTCACGGCTGGCCAGGCGGCGCGTCTTCCGCGGGGGTCGCCGGTGGCGCCGGCGCGTCGCCGGCGCTTTCAGCGCCGGGTGTGACGGGGATCCCCGGCAGCACCGCATCGCCCGGCGCGCCGGGAAGGCCCGTTTCGCCGGCCGCGCCTTCCGTTCCGGATTCTCCCGCGGCTCCAGCGGCGCCTGCACCGGCCTCGGCGGGGGCCGATTGCGTGACCGGAGGTCCGCCCGCCTCGTCGACGACGCTGCCACCGCGCGTCTGGCGCGAGAAGTAGGCGAGCCCGAGCGAGGTCAGCATGAAGGTGATCGCCACGGCGGCCGTCGCCTTCTGGAACACGGTTGCGGCGCCGCGGCTTCCGAACATCGTCTGGCTGGCGCCGCCGCCGAAGGCCGCGCCGATCTCGGCGCCCTTGCCCGCCTGCAGGAGCACGATGGCGACCAGCAGGAAGCAGATAATGACGTGAACTGTGGTCAGCAGGGCGATCATTCGGTTACTCCTTCGATGGGGGCCTGTCAGGCACGCGCGGTAGCGGCGGCTCTGATGATCTCGGCGAAAGAGGGGGCTTCCAGGCTGGCGCCCCCCACGAGAGCCCCGTCAATGTCGGGCTGGGCCATGAGTTCGCGGGCGTTCGACGGCTTCACGGAACCGCCGTACTGGATTCTGATCTTGCTTGCCGCCTCTTCTCCGTACACGTCCTTCACGTACTCCCGGATGTAGGCGTGCACTTCCTGGGCCTGATCAGGCGTGGCGGTCTTCCCCGTCCCGATCGCCCAGACGGGCTCGTAGGCGATGACGGTCCTCTCGACCCCTCGCGCCGTGAATCCCGAGAGCCCGATCTCCACCTGGCGGCCGACCACGCGAAAGGTCTGCTCTTCGTCGCGTTGGTCGAGCGTCTCGCCCACGCAGAGAATCGGCGTCATGTTATGGTGCAGCACGATCTTGACCTTCTTTGAGATATCGTCGTCAGGCTCGCCGAACATGTGCCGCCGCTCCGAGTGGCCCACGATGACGTAGGCGCACCCCGCATCGGCGAGCATTCTGGCCGAGACCTCGCCCGTGAAGGCGCCCTTCTCCTCGACGAAGCAATTCTGCGCCGCCAGGCGCATGGTGCTGCCCTGCAGATCGCGGTTCACAATGGAGAGCGCCGTGAACGGGGGCGCAACACCGATATCCACGTCGCTCACGTCGTCGACGAGCCGGCGCAACTCCTTCACGAGCGCCGACGCCTCGGACTGAGTGTTGTACATCTTCCAGTTACCCACGACCACCGGCCTGCGCCCGTTCTCCATGCCCCCTCCTTGAGATTCCGCGAAATTCCGGGAAATTCTGGCTGCTACTGGAGCGCCGCAATTCCCGGCAGCGTCCGACCCTCGATGAACTCGAGCGACGCGCCGCCGCCGGTGCTTATGTGCGTGATGCGATCGGCAACCCCAGCCGCGTGAATGGCGGCCACCGAATCGCCTCCGCCCACGACGCTCAGCGCCCCATCCCCGGTGGCCGAGGCCACGGCCCGCGCCACGGCGAGCGTGCCGGCATTC
Source organism: Deltaproteobacteria bacterium (assembly GCA_030698575.1). GTDB lineage: Bacteria > JAUYMQ01 > JAUYMQ01 > JAUYMQ01 > JAUYMQ01 > JAUYMQ01. The sequence goes on along the minus strand of JAUYMQ010000497.1, from coordinate 2,371 downwards.
CAGGGCTCGATCTCGAAGACCCCCATGGGTCCGTTCCAGAAGATGGTTCTGGCCTTCCCGATCTCGTTCGCGTAGGACCGGGCCGTCACGGGGCCGATGTCAACGCCGGCCCAGCCGTCGGCGATGTCGGCCGAGGATGTTGCGCGCGATTCGGCGTGCGGCTCGACCTTCCGGGCGATGACGTGATCAGTGGGAAGGGCGATCTTCCCGGATGAGCCGGATTTGGCAAGGAGAGCCCGGGCGTCGTCGATGCGCTCGGGCTCGACGAGCGAGGTTCCCGTGGGCTTCCCCTCCGCCGCAAGGAAGGTGTAGGACATGGCCCCGCCGATGAGGATGCGGTCGGCCTGGCCCAGCAGGTTCTCGAGGACGGCAAGCTTGTCGGAAACCTTGGCGCCGCCAATGATCGCCACGAAGGGCTGCGCTGGCCCCGAGAGAAGCCGGGACAGTGCCTCGACCTCCGCCTGCAGCAAGAGCCCGGCGGCCTTCTCCTTCACATGCGCCGCCATGCCCGCCGTGCTCGCGTGGGCTCGATGGGCCGCCCCGAATGCGTCGTTGACCCAGACGTCCGCGAGCGAGGCGAGGGCGCGCGCGAAGGCGGGGTCGTTCTTCTCCTCCCCGGCGTGGAAGCGCAGGTTCTCCAGCAGCAGCACCTCGCCGGGAGCGAGATTCGCTGCGCGCTTCTCGACCTCCGGTCCGACGCAGTCAGGCGCCAGGGCGACCGGGCGTTCCAGCAGCTCCGAAAGGCGCCCGGCGACCGGCCGGAGCGAGAGTTTCGGACTGGGCTTTCCCTTGGGCCTGCCCAGATGCGAGGCAAGCACGACCGAGGCCCCGCGATCGAGAGCGAGACGGATGGTCGGGAGCGAGGCGCGAATGCGCGTATCGTCCGCTACACCGCCCGCCTCGTCGAGGGGGACGTTCAGGTCGGCGCGGATGAACACGCGCTTGCCCGCGAGATCGGCGGTGGCGATCGAAGGGAAGGTCACGTGTCCGCCTAGAGGCTCTTCGCGATGTAACGGATGAGATCGACACAGCGCTGCGCGTAGCCCGTCTCGTTGTCGTACCAGGCGAGAACCTTCGTCAGGGTGCCGTCGATCACGCGCGTGCTGAGGGCGTCCACCGTGGAGCTGTGGGTGTCGCCGTTGTAATCGATCGACACCAGGGGCTCGTCGCTCACGGCCAGGATCCCCTTGAGGGGTCCGGCTGCGGCCTTCCGGAAAGCCGCGTTGATGTCCTCTGCGGTCGCGGGCCTGGCGAGGCTCGCCGTCAGATCCACCACCGAGACGTTGAAGTTCGGCGTGCGGATCGCCATGCCGTCGAGCTTGCCCTTGAGCTCGGGCAGCACGAGAGAGACCGCCTTGGCGGCGCCGGTGGTCGTGGGGATCATCGAGACCGCCGCGGCCCGGGCGCGCCGGAGATCCGTGTGAGGCAGATCGAGAATGCGCTGATCGTTGGTGTAGGAGTGAATCGTGGTCATCAGCCCGCGCTCGATCCCCCAGCCCTCGTGCAGGACCTTCGCCACCGGGGCGAGGCAGTTCGTGGTGCAGGAAGCATTCGAGATGACGTGGTGCTTCTTGGGGTCGTAGTTCTTCTCGTTGATCCCGACGGCGATGGTGATGTCCTCGTCCTTCGCGGGCGCCGAGATGAGGACTTTTTTCGCTCCCTGGGACAGGTGCCGGGAGGCGCTCTCCCGATCGACGAAGCGCCCCGTGCTCTCGAGCACGATGTCCGCCTCGAGCTCCTTCCAGGGCAGCTCCCCCGGATCCTTCAGCGCCAGGACCGCTATTTCCCGCCCGTTGACAACAATGGCCTTGTCTCTGACCTCGACGCTGCCGCTGAAACGCCCGTGCACGCTGTCGTACTTCAGAAGATGGGCCAGCACCTTGGCGTCGGTCAGGTCGTTGATGGCCACGACCTGGAAGTCCTTGTCGTCCGCGACAGCGCGGAGAACGCGCCGCCCGATGCGGCCAAATCCGTTGATTCCCACGCGGATGGACATGAGATCTCCTTCAAAGGCTGATGTGGCGTCCGGCGGAGTCGGGAAGGGCCCCCTGGGGACCGGTGACTCGATAAGCGCTCGGGAAGGCCAAGAAATATATTCCAAAGGAGATTAAAGTCAATGGGTTGCGGGCACGGTGCAGGCCCGCCGCGGGGCCGGAGAATCGGGGCGCGGAGTGCAACAGATGCGGGTCGTCGGCGTTGGAATCGACATCGTGGATGCCGGACGCATGGCCGCCGCGATTGCGCGTGGCGGCGATCGCTTCCGCCGCCGCGTGTTCACGGAAGGGGAGACGCTTCGCGCCAGGGGGAAACCCGATGAGGCGCGGCGCCTCGCGCTCTGCTTCGCGGCGAAGGAGGCGCTCTTCAAGGCCAT
>JAUYMQ010000494.1 GCA_030698575.1 Deltaproteobacteria bacterium | reverse complement strand
CTGCTGGGGCTCGGGCTTCTGCGGCGAGGGCTGTTCCTACGACGCCAAGCAGAGCGCGCTGCTCGCCTTTCTCCAGCAGGCGGTGAACCGCGGCGCGGATGTCTATGCAGGCTGCCGCGTCGACCGCATCGTCACCGAGGGTGATCGTGCGATCGGAGTCGACGGCGTGACGATTGATCCGGAAACCGACGCTGTGCGCGGAACCCTCAAGGTGCGCGCTGACGTGACGGTGCTCGCCTGCGGCAGCATCAACACGCCGGAGGTCCTCCTCCGATCCGGCATCGGAGGGCCCATGGTGGGCAAGAACCTCCACCTGCATCCGGCGATTCCCGTCTGGGGGGAGTTCGACGAGGAGATTCACAGCTACTACGGCGTGAAGCAGGGATACTTCATCGATCAGTTCAGCGACGTGCACCACGACGGGCTGGAGCCGGGCTATTTGCTCGAGGGCGTCGGCGGGCAACCCGGGCTGAGCTCGACGGCGCTGCCCTTCCAGGGAATCTTCCACGGGGATCTGATGGAGCGCTACCACAAGCTCACGATGCAGGCGGTGCTCGTTCGCGACCGGGACGATGCCGGAAGCGTCACCCTCGACGGCGACGGTCACAGGAAGATCGAGTACGCGGCCAGCGCCACGCAACAGAACGTCTGGCGCGACGGCGTCAAGCGCGCCGCTGAGGCGTATCTGGCGGCGGGCGCAAAGGCGGTCTACCCCGCCGTCATGACGCCCAGGGTCATCAAGTCCAAAGCGGACCTCGCCATGATCGACGAGGCGCCCATGGGGCCAGGGCAGGTGCTGGTCTTCAGCATGCATCAGATGGGGAGCGCCCGGATGGGCGAGGACCCGGCGAACTCGGTCGTGAACTCGAACGGCCGCGTGCACACCACCAAGAACCTGCTCGTTGCCGACGCGAGCGCGTTTCCGACTCCCTCGGGCGTCAATCCGCAGATCACGACCTACGGCGTCGCGCACCACCACGCGAAGTTTCTCACCGCCAACTGGGACGAGGTGGTCAAGGGAAAGGCCTGAGGAATGGCCGTCTAACCGTCCAGCTCTCCGAGAAGCGTCACAAGATCATCCGCGTGCTCCTCTTCCATGGCGAGGATTCCCTCCAGCATCCGGCGCGTGGTGGAGTCCTTGTTCCCGAAGAAATCGATCATCTCCCGGTAGGAATCGATCGCAATCCGCTCGGCGACCAGATCCTCTTTGATCATGTCGAGCAGCGTCTCCCCTTCGACGTACTCCGCGTGGGAGCGGGTGGTCAGTCCGTCGGGTGAGAAATCCGGCTCGCCGCCGAGCTGGGTGATCCGGGCTGCTATTTCATCCGCGTGCACCTGCTCCTCGTTGGCGTGCTGCAGAAATTCCTGCGCGACCGCCTGCGCGTTGATGCCATTGGCCATGTAGAAATGCCGTTTGTACCTGAGCACGCAAACGATCTCGGTCGCCAGCGCTTCGTTCAGGATCTTTATGGCCGTCTTCAGGTCGGCCTTGTAGCCCTGCGTCACCGCGCCTCTCTCGATGTGTTGCCGGGCGCGCTTGCGAAGGGTCTTGATGTCGGTCAGAAACTTTCCGGCCATGTAATCCTCCCCGTCGTTGCAATTCGTGGCCCCGAAAGCCCGGGGCACCGTCGCAGAGAAGATAAAACGTTTCGGGGGGAAGATCGACAGGCGATAAAAAACGCCCGAGGCGGCATTGCCCCGGGCTCTGTTCCTTCTCGATAGCCGGCTGGCGCTAGTTCTGAACCAGCTTGTCCTTCACAAATCGCTCGAGCGCCGTCTGCAGCCCGAGCTGCATCCGCCTGAAGAGCACACCCATGCCGCGGGGTGGCTCTCCCTTCTTCCCGCCGTTTGTCTCCCTAACCCATGCGACCAGGGCCGAGGTCCGGATCGAGGGCCCCTCGGGCAGCCCGAAGACGACCGAGATCTCCGTTCCGTGCTCGAGCGGTGTGTTGGTGCTCAGGAACGCGCCCGTGGCGGACAGGTTCGAGATGACGCAGCGGCCGCTCTGCCCCTCGTTTTGGCGGAACTCGGCCGGCAAGTCGACGAGGATCCGGGGCGCCGGCTGCCGGCTCCGGTTCGACTTGTACAGGCACTTGTTGAAGAACTTTATGAACTCATCGGGCGGGGATGACTTCTCGACAATCTCCTCGAACCCCTGGCTCTCCGGCCCTTCCGGGAAATCGTCCCGCTTGAACAGACCGGTGACGGCCATGATCGGTATCTTCTCGCTCGTCTGCTCCGCGCGCAGGTAGCGCGCCACTTCGAAGCCGTCGACGCCGGGCATGATCAGATCGACCACCAGCATGTCGACGGGCTGCCGGCTGTCCATGCAGAGCCGGATGGCCGAAACGCCGTTCTCGACCGCGATGACTTCATGCCCGCCCCGGGCGATGACCGTCGCAATCTTCTCCCGCCAGAACTTCGAATCGTCGGCAATGACTATGCGTTTCTTGTTTTTCGTGGATGGCACGAAGCCTCACCGCTCGGTAAAGATTAAGGGGTGCGCGCGTGGCGGCGCAAAACAGGTCCAGTAGGCTCTTCGGCGGGAGCGATAGGGGGCTTTAGCCGGGGCCGGCCGTAGTGGGAAGGGGACGGGCGAAGCCCTCGGCGTCCATGAAGGGGCGGGTCCGCTCCAGGAGCGCCGGGTCTATAAATCCCCGCCGTTCAAGGAGATATTCGGGGTAGATGCCCAGGCGCTCGCGCAGCTGGAATCCCGCGTCAGTGGTGAGGGACTCGAGTCGCCGGAGCCCGGGCCAGGGGGCCTCGGGGTTCACGAAATCGATGGTGAGCGGCGATACGCCGCCCCAGTCGTCGATGCCGGCGGCCAGGAGCCGGCCGAGGGCGGCCGGATTCAGGTTGGGGGGCGCCTGGATGTGGCAGCGCTCGCCGAGAAGGAGCCGGGCAAGCGCGACCGTCCTGACCTCGAGGGCCTCGCCCGCCTCGGGCCGGTCCGCCATGTCCGTCCCCGGCTTCGGCAGGAAGTTCTGGATGATGACCTCCTGGATGTGCCCGTGCTTCTCGCCGAGCTCACGGATGGCGATGAGGCTCTCGACGCGCTCCCGCGCCGTCTCCCCGATGCCCAGGAGAATTCCCGTCGTGAAGGGAATGCCGAGCTCCCCCGCCTCCTCCATCATGCGAAGCCTGCGACGCGGAACCTTGTCAGGGCAGCCGTGGTGCGGCATGCCGGGCTCCATGAGCCGCGGGCTCACGTTCTCGAGCATGAGCCCCATCGAATGGTTCAGCGGGCGCAGCGCCGCCATCTCGTCGCGTGTGAGCAGCCCGGCGTTCGTGTGCGGAAAGACGTTCTCATCGAGGGAGATGGCGCAGGCCTGCACGAGATATTGCGAGGTCTTCTCGAAGCCGAGTCCGCGCAGCGTCTCGCGGTAGCTCTCGTAGACCAGCTCGGGCTTGTCTCCCAGGCAGAAGAGCGCCTCGAGACAACCCGCGGCACGCGCCTTGCGGGAGATCGCGCGAATTTCCCCGGGCGTCCAGGTGCGCGCCATGGGGTCGCCGGGCTTCTTGGCGAAGGTGCAGTAGTCGCAGATGTCGCGGCAGAGGTTGGTCAGCGGGATGAAGACGTTCTTCGAGTAGGTGACGGTGCGGCCGTGCCCGCGGTCGCGCAGGAAGCCGGCCACGTCGAGCAGGTCGTCGAGCGCCTCGGGCGGCGCCTCGGCAAGCCGCGTGCCCTCGTCGGCGTCGAGCACGCCACCGCTGCGGGCCTTCTCGAAGATGGGCCTGAGGCTCGCCGGCATGGGAGGCTCGCTGGCGGGTTGAATGGACCGGGCCGCGCCCCGGCGCTCAGCTGGCTGCGTACTTCGCGCGCAGCTCCTTCTTCAGAATCTTCCCCGTGGGATTGCGCGGCAGCTCCTCGAGCAGCTCGAAGCGGCGCGGGATCTTGTAGCCGGCCAGGCTCTTCCGGCAGAAATCCGTCAGTTCGTCCTCGGTGATCGACTGGCCGGCCTTCGCGACCACGCAGGCCAGCAGGGCCTCGCCCCAGTGCTCGTCGGCGATGCCGATGACACCGACCTCGTGAACCTTGGGGTGTCCCATCAAGACCAGCTCGATCTCGGCGGGGTAGATGTTCATTCCGCCGCTGATGACCATGTCGGTCTTTCGATCGACGAGCGTGATGTAGCCCTTCTCGTCGCGCACGGCGAGGTCGCCCACGCTGAAGTAGCCGTTCCACAGGGAGTTGCGCGTGGCCTCGTCGTTCTTGTGGTAGCCCTCGATGAGCAGCTTGTTCTTGGCGTACAGCTCACCCAGCTCGCCCTGGCCGACGATCTTCCGGTCCTCCGAGAGCAGGACGATGTCAACGCCGGGCACGGCCTTGCCGATGCTCCCGGGCTTCTCGCGCTGCGCCTCGGGCGTGGCGACGGTCACCCAGCCCATCTCGGTCGAGCCGTAGAGATCGTAGAGCACCTCGCCGAAGTAGGCGCGCGACTCTTCCTTCAATTTCTCGGGGAGCGCCGAACCGGTGCAGATGATGATTCGCATGCTCGACACGTCGTACTTGCTGCGGACCTTTTCCGGGAGCATCAGAACGGATCGGAGCATGGTTGGAACAAGAGCGGTGGTGGTGATCTTCTCGCGGTCGACGATCTCGAGGAACTCGACGGGGTCGAACTTGTCCATCATCACGATGGTGGAGCCGAGCCCCACGTGCACGGTCAGGAACCCCGAACCGGTGGCGTGGTACAGCGGCGCGGCGACGAGATGGCGGTCGTCGCGCCGGAAGGGGACGATGCGGAGCAGCTCGACGAGCGTGCCGATGCCCGCCTTGGAGGCGTCGCGGACAGCGCCCTTGGGCTTCCCGGTGGTGCCGGAGGTGTA
>JAUYMQ010000492.1 GCA_030698575.1 Deltaproteobacteria bacterium | reverse complement strand
GCCCGTCACGTGCAGCATCTCGCGCATGCCGGGGCCGCCCTTGGGCCCCTCGTTGCGGATGACGACCACGTCGTTCGCCTTGATCTTCCCCTTCTTGGCCGCCTCGAAAGCATCCTCCTCGCGCTCGTACACGCGCGCCGGCCCGCGGTGGAAAACCTTCGTCTGGCCCGACAGCTTGATGATGCAACCGCCGGGCGCGAGGTTTCCGCGCAGGACCCCCATGCCGCCCGTGGGCTTGAGCGCGTCGTCGGCCCGATGAATGACCTTCTGCCCGGCCGGCTCCATCGCGCGCGCGATCTCCTGGCCGATCGTGCGGCCGGTCACGGTCTTTTCGTTTTTGTGCAGCAAGCCCGCCTCCGCGAGCCGCTTCGCGACAACCGCCATGCCGCCCGCCGCGTACATCTCGACGGCGGTGTAATTCCCCCAGGGCTTGAGATCGGCGAGCACGGGGGTCTTCCTCGCGATGCGGTGGAAGTCATCGAGCTTGAGCCGGACGCCGTACTCGCGCGCGGTCGCCAGCAGGTGCAGCACCGCGTTGGTCGATCCGCCGGTCGCCATGACACCGGCGATGGCGTTCTCGAAGCTCCGCCGCGTGACGAGCGAGCGCGGCGTGATGCCCTTGCGCAAGTGCTCCATCACGAGCCTGCCGCACTCGAACGCAACCTCTTCTTTCTTCATGTCGGTGGCGGGCACGCCGTTCCACCCCATGGGCGAGACGCCGAGCATCTCGTAGGCGGTGGCCATCGTGTTCGCCGTGAACTGACCGCCGCACGCACCCGCGCCCGGGCAGGCGTTGTTCTCGATGCCCTGGAAATCGGCGAGCGGCAGGTTGCCCGCGTTGTAGGCGCCCACCGCCTCGAACACATCCTGGATGGTCAGGTGCTTCCCCTTCCATTCGCCGAACTGGATCGAGCCGCCGTAGAGCATGACGCCCGGGATGTTCAGGCGGCCGAGCACCATCACCATGCCGGGGATGGTCTTGTCGCAGCCCGAGATGGTGACGAGCCCGTCGAGCAGGTGCCCGCGCGCGACAAGCTCGACCGAGTCGGCCACGATCTCGCGGCTCACGAGCGACGCCTTCATTCCCTCGGTCCCCATCGAGATGCCGTCGGTGATGGCGATGGTGTTTATCTCGATGGGCGTGCCGCCCGCCGCGCGCACGCCTTCTTTCACGCGCTCGGCGAGTTTCCGGTGGTTCCAGTTGCAGGGCATGGTCTCGATCCAGCAGTGCGCCACGCCAATCTGGGGCTTCGCGAGGTCCTCGTCGGTGTAGCCCACGGCCTTCATCATGGCGCGCGCGGGCGACCGATCGGGGCCTTCGAGCAGAACGCGGCTGCGGGACCTGGGATCTATGGGCATTGCGGGGCTCCTCCGGGCAGGTGCGGGCGTGTCCTGTTTATATAGCAGGTTGGCTGGCTTGGGGGGACGGGCGGCTGATCGCGGAAGAGGGACTGTCCCACTTATTTTGGGCGGCGCATAAAGAAAACCACCGGGGTTCCTGTCGGGGGCGATAGGGTGGGTCCGGTGGTCTCTTCAACCCTGAAAATCGGGTCAGGAACAGCGCCCCTGGAGGGGTAAGCGCCGTTCCTATGTTGGAGTTTGCGCTCACCTGGTAAGTGGCCGCTTAGCCGAAGGGGTGGCAAAAAAAAACGAAGAAAAAAACGGCCCGCGAAGGCCCCTCCAAACTATTGATATCAGGGCTGTTTTTTCGGCGTCGCCTCGGGGCCGCCGCTTTGCTAGGGTCTTCGCGCGAGGGCGGAACGTGCCAGCGGCCAGCTCCCAGGGATCTCCTTCAGGCAGCGCGGGGCCGGGCTTCCGCCCGGTTCGCGTTCTTGGCATGGCCTTTTTCGCGTGGGTTGCGCTCGCCCTCCTCGGAGCCTTCTGCATGGATCGCCGCTTCATCTTCTTTCCCGACCCCGTCCTGGTCGCGACGCCCGACGCCTACGGTCTCCCCTTCGAGGATCTCACCGTGACGACCAGCGACGGCGTCGCGGTGCACGGCTGGTTCATCCCCGCGCCCGAGGCGCGCGTGGGCGCGAGCGCGCCGCCCTACACCTTTGTCATGCTGCACGGCAACGCGGGCAACATCAGCCATCGCATCGACTGGGCGAAGCTCTACCGCGATCGGCTCGGCGTGAACGTCTTCCTTCTCGACTACCGCGGCTACGGCAGAAGCGAGGGCGAGCCCTCCGAACAGGGGACCTATCTCGACGCCGAAGCGGCGGTGAAGGCCCTGACCGAGCGCGGAGACGTGGACCCTGGCCGCATCATTCTCGCCGGGCACTCGCTGGGGGCGGCCGTGGCGATCGAGCTGGCGCTGCGCGTCGCGCCGGCGGGACTCGTGCTCGAGAGCGCGTTCACCTCGGTCTCTGATATGGCCAAGCAGGTCATCCCTTTTCTGCCGCTCGGAATCTTTCTCTCGACGCGCTACGAGAACCTCGAAAAAATTCCCCGCATCGACTGCCCGCTGCTCGTGATGCACGGCGAGCACGACGAGATCATTCCCTTCGAGCAGGGGCTGCGGCTCTACGAGGCGGCGCCGGAGCCGAAGACGTTCTTCCGGATTCGCCACGCCGGGCACAACGATACCTATGTCTCCGGCGGGGAAGCCTACATCCAGGCCTACGTGCGCTTCCTCGCTTCCCTCGACAAGGGCGACGCCGCCACTACCCCGCCGGCGGACGGCTCCGTCCCGGTCGGCGCCAGGTGAAAAACGCGCTTCTCGCCAAATGTCTGACACGCCCCGCCCCGCTTCTTTTGCCGAGATGCCCCGTTCTATTGCCCCTTCTTATATTGACTCTCCTGCTCGGGCCTGCCCTCGTTGCCCCCGCCGCCGCCCAGCCGCCCTGGGGCGACTGGCCCTTCCCCGATGCGGGGCTCGACGGCGAGTCGCTGGACAAGGCGCGCATCCAGAGCACTCCCTTCTGGTTCAACTCGCGGCCGCTCTTCACCGTGGCGGAGGATCCCGGCGGGCAGAAGGGCAT
>JAUYMQ010000323.1 GCA_030698575.1 Deltaproteobacteria bacterium | reverse complement strand
GTATAGCTGTAGAGCTTGACGGGAAGAAGAAGACGATAGATCCATGAGGCCCCCCTGCTCAAGATCAAGCGCCAGCCCGGGACCCCCTCCACGCGTCCCCTAGGATGATAGGGAGAAGCGACAACGAGATCGGCGGCGGTCGCCCTCAACTCGGCGAGCATCGGAACCAGCTCGAGAGGGTCGAAGGTGCAGTCAGCATCGATGGTGCAGACGATGTCTCCCTTGGCCGCCTGAAAACCCGTGCGATAGGCTTCCGCTATGCCCTTGTTGCCCACGTGTTTCAGCACGTGGCCCCTGAGACCCGGCGCCAGTCGCTCGAGGGCGGCCAGGGTGCCGTCGGTGGAACCGTCGTCCACCAGCAAGATCTCGACATCGTCTGTTTTTTCATAGGCCGCTATCAGCTGTTGCAGCACCCCGCTCAGCTGGGGCAACGATTCCTCCTCGTTGTAACAGGGAACGACGATGGAGATTGTCAATCGATCGCCCATCCGCGCATCCTCCGAGGGTTAGCCAGCCCCTGGAACCGAGAGCACCACAAGCCTTCCTGATCGTCGGCGCCCGACCGCGGCGGAGCCATCCATCGCCCTCGGCCCGAGTCTCAGCGTTCCGGCGCTTCGGCACCACCCAGCACCCTGGATGCCAGCCTCGCGGCCGCTTCCAGCTCCGGGGTCGGGGCATTCTCTGCGAATGCCCCGAGCTGCGGAAGCGAGGCGGGGTCGTTCAGGTCCTGAAGCGCATGCACGATAGCCAGCATCTCCGACGGCTGGGAATTATTGAGCGCCTGCTCCAGCGCCATGCGCGATTCGGGTTCCTGCCGAAGACCGAGCGCGAATGCCGCAAGGCTCGCGCTCGGCTGCTTGCCCCGCCTCAGCTCCTCGATAAGGCCGGATCGGCTCGCCTTCCCGCTGAATTGGGCAAGGACCCGCGCAGCGGCCATGCGTAAGTGTTCGTTCGGGTCCCCGAGGGCTGCGACCAGCGCTTCGGCCGTTTTCTCATCGGCGTCCCTCGCGAGTGTGGACTCAGCCGTAGCGCGAACCTGGACCACATCGTCCCCGAGCGCCCGGATCAGGGCGTCCGCATGGCCCCCGAGGGAGCCAAGCGCAGCCGCTGCGCCCGCCCGCTCGTAATCGGTCCCGTTCTCGAGGATCTCGCGCACGAGGCCCGCCGCCCGGGGGTCGCCAGATTTCCCCAGGGCCTCCATCGCCGTCCGGCGCACCGTCACGTTGCGGTCCCCGAGCGCCGCCGCAAGGGTTTCCAGGACGCCTTCGCCGGCGATCTCACCGATGCTCTCGATCGAGGCTGTTCGCAGCGCCGAGTCCGAGCTCGTTCGAGCAAGGCGGATCAGGTCGGGCAGGGCCATTCGGGACCCGAGGAAACCCAGGCTGCCTGCAGCCTGGACGCGCGGGCTGGCGCAATGGAAACGGGATTCAAAGTAGGCACGAAGAATGGAGGAGCGCAACGGCCAGGCATCCTCTTGCCTGAGAATACGAAGGAGCCGTTCCGCTGCCTGTCGCTTATCGGGCTCCCCTCCAGCTTCCATGATAGCGAGGGCAAACTGCCTTACGGCCCGGCAGGTCAGGACAGAACCGAAAACGTGCGACTCTTCACCAGCCTGCGAGAGTACGAGCAAGGCGCCTCTATCGAACACCAGACCGGCAAGCGCATCATAAGCCTTCAGGCGGACGGACAGCTTCGGATCCGTTCTGAATAGCTTCGCGATCCGTCCAAGGGCATCGCGATCCGCTTCCTTGTCGAGGATGCCGGCCTTCAGATGGACGGCCAGAGTCATGGCTGCCTCGGCGCGCAGACGCGGATCGGAATCCTCCAGGGCCGCTTTCAGCGCCGGGAAGGCCCTCGAATCGGGCACTCCCGCCAACGCCCTCGCGGCCTCGGGCCGGCAAGGCGACGAGCGATCCGACAAGACCCGGATGAGGGGAGGCGCCGCTTCAGGCTGCGCCGTTAGCCCTAATATCAAGATCGATGTCAGATGAGGTCCTGAGCCGACCATCCAGACGCCCGACTGGTACAGCCGGATCTGAATGCGTTCGGTGAGGGAAAGGGGTTGCTCTAGCTGCTCCGCGCTGGCGCGAATGAGCGCCAAGGTTTCTCTGAGGTTCGCTTCATCGTCTGCAGAACTGCCTCGTGCTGGAGTTGAAGCCGAGGCGAGTACGCTCAAACCGATCACGACCGAGATGATGAGTAGGCGGATCGACGCCGAGCGCACAGGCAAAATTGACACCCACGGAGTCGCGTGATATAGACCCGCCATGCGATCCACCTTCTTGCCCGCGGTGTTGCTTTTCTTCGCCAGCATGGCCTTTCAGATGTCCTTCATATGGCTTGATGCTTTTTCCGCCGACGAGGGGATCGTCCTGGTTGCGGCCGATGACGTGGCGAAGGGGAAGCATCTATACAAGGACATCCACGTACCCCTCACGCCTCTAGTATACCTACTCCAGGGTTTCGCTTTCAAGATGCTGGGCGGCAGCTTTCTGTTGAGCCGGCTCTTGATGAGCATCCTCTACGCCTCAATGGTCTCTCTCGTGTTCATCATCGCCACGTCCTGCATGCCATACGCCTTCGCGCTGGTCGCCGGTCTCGTGGCGGCGGTTCTGCAAGTCTGGGGGTGGCCTCACGCGCAGTTCTTTACCTACACGCCCTTGTCGATCTTCTTCTGTGTGCTCGCGATCTACTTCACGTGGCAGGCGGAAATTCATTCTCGTGCATCATGGCCGCTTCTTTTCCTGGGTGCGGCCATCGCCGGCGCCGGATGGGCGAAACCCAACCTGGGTTTTCTTGCGGCCGTGGGTGTGCTTTTCTACTGGATCCTGGGGCTCATCCGATCCGCCATCGGCGCTCCTACCTACCGGGACCAGAGCATCGCCGGGCTCCTCCGGAAGGGCCTCCTGGCCACGGCGGGGACCGCATGCGCCAGCCTGCCGCTCATCCTTTATCTGTCCGCCACGCGGACGCTCGGTTCTATGATCGAGAGCCTCCGCGAAGTATTCGCCCTTTATGGAGAGCTGCCCCCGGATCTTTTCCCCGCCCTCTTTCCGTTGACACGCCAGCTCGAGACCATGCGGCTCGATCCCCTGCTGTCGTTGCCCGGAATCTTGAACTCAGCCCTCATGTTCGATTCCGGGTTCGCATACCTGGTCGACCACACTTTGTGGGTGGACGCCCTCGTACGGATCATCCAATACTCCATGCCATTGATTCTGCTCGGCACCCTCCTGTATCTCGCAATTCGATTGTGGCGTAAAGACTGGACAGCGCGTGACGAGGTCGCCCTACTCGTCCTGTCCGTCACGGCGGCCCTCTACCTCAGCGTGATTCCCTTTCCCGCAATCCACTACCTGCTGCCGGCCCAGGTTCCCGCGGTGGTCCTTGCATGCTTTCTCGGCGCGCGTGTCTGGAATATCTCTCACCAACAGGCTCGAAGCCTACTCCGCGCCTCCGCCGTGTCCGCGCTTGCGATTTACCTGCTCGTGTCCAGCGCGACGCTTGCGGTCTATGTGCTGCATCCGAGAGCCATCGTGCGCACAAAGGTCGGCCCTCTGTTCCTGGATCCCCTCACGGCGCAACCATTGAACGAGATGCTCGCCTACGCAAGAGAGAAGCTTCCTCCCGAGGCGACCATTTTTGTATTTCCGCACGATGCGCTTTTCTATTTTCTGACCGGCATGAATCACCCAGCCCGCTTCGTCGACCTGCGACCGCACTCGCCCGGCGCCGACGCCGAGGATGAGATCATCGCGCAGCTGGAACACAGGAAAGTTCCCGTGGTTTTCTACTTCACCGGTGCGAGATTCCCGGATGCGCCTAGCCCGGAAGGCTCCTACCCGCGCCTGCATCACTACCTCACTACCCATTTCAAGGTCGACAGAGAGTTCAAGACCGTGCTCGGAACCTTTGCGCAGGCGCGCTGGCGCCGTGTCCCGGCAAGAACCCTCGATAGGAATTCGTAGCGCCCGTCCTTTTCATTTAAACTGGGCACGCGACGCCCGCAGTGGACCCTAAATGCACAAGTGCACCCGTCCCATCCGTCTCCGTATCCTTGCGGTACTAGTCTCTCTTGCCTGTCTGACGATCTCCTGCGACGATCATGATCCAGCCTCGTCCATGAACTTGCTGGACGCCTGGCTTTTCCAAAAAGACCTCAAAATGTCGTCTGCGTTTCAGACCACCGTTGGAAGGATAACTCGCGCCGGAATTCCCGTCTCGCTTCGTCAACCGGAATGCGTGCATATCAATCCTCCTCGGGACGCCTTTATCATTTTCTACACGGCTGTTACCGGCCACGATTCAGACCAGAGTATGAAGAACGTAAACTTCACGGTCAAGGTCTCCAAGGCGGGCATGACCGGGTCCACCAAGGTTCTGTTCTCTGTCGCACTGGACCATCTGACGCTTGACGAGCCACGCTGGAACAGCCACCAAGTCGATCTGGGTCAAAACGGTCTGGAAGAGTTGACGCTCTGTTTCGGTTTGGAGGCGCCCACGCCGCGCGACGCCAGAGATCCCGCGAGCGGTTCCCTTCAGTTCTGGGTGGGAAACCCAAGAATTCGACGGACCCACTCCACGGCCGCGTACGCCGGTCGTCCCAGTCTCCTCCTGATAACCCTCGACACGACACGGGGGGATCATATCTCTGCTGCGGGTTACCCGCTGCCTACGACTCCTCGCCTGGACACGCTGGCCGGCGAGGGCGAACTGTTCACAAACGCCGTTGCGAACTCCTCGTGGACGCTCCCCACGCATGCTTCCCTCTTCACCGGTCTGTACCCCAGCGAGCATGGCGCAGATACCAATCCGGAGGGGGAGCACGAAGGCGTCTGGAAGTTCAACGGCTTGAACGACAGCGCGGTGACCCTGGCGGAGCAGCTGTTGGATCATGGCTATCAAACCGCGGGCATAACGGCGGGCCCGATGGTCGCTACCGAGTTCGGCCTGGCTCAGGGTTTTCAGTACTACAACAATCCGGTTCCGGAGGAACTCAAGCCTCGAACGGCCGATGAGGTCACGGATCTCGCCATCGCCTGGCTGGAGGCCGTCGATGCACCTTATTTCCTCTTCTTGAATTACTTTGATCCCCACTGGCCCTACCGGCCCCCTCCCGATCTCCTGCAAGCCTGGGTGCCCCCGCATGTCTCGGCGATTCCCGACGGGGACCAGAGAAAGATCTGGGAGGCGGTCATGCGCGATCAGAGGCCGATCGCGGCGGAAGAAAAAGAATCCATGATCACTCACTACGACGGCGAGATCGCCGCGATGGACCGTGCCATCGGAAGGCTCATCGACTGGCTCAGGGAGCACGGTCAATACAATTCGGCCTTGGTCGTTGCGGTGGGCGATCACGCCGAGTCCTTCGGCGAACACTACATGGTCGATCATGGGCAGAGCCTCTATGAGGACGTGGTTCGTGTCCCCCTCATCATCAAGTATCCCAACCTGGCTCGATTCTGGAGGCGCGGCCGAACGATCACGGATCGGGTGGATCAGCTGGACGTGTACGCCACGATCTGCCGCCAGCTCGACCTCGCCCTCCCGAAGCGCCTGGATTCCTACGGGGTCCATCGAGCGCGACGGCACCACTTCGCCGAGCTCAAGCGAAACAGCTGGTTCGCCGGCGTTTACGGGGCCCGTTTCGATCGCAATCTCGAGGCCGTCTACGAGGATTCGTGGAAACTCATCCGGGACAACAAGGGCAATCACTGGCTCTTCGCCTTGGGCCCCGATCCCTTGGAGCGGGC
Source organism: Deltaproteobacteria bacterium (assembly GCA_030698575.1). Classification (GTDB taxonomy): domain Bacteria; phylum JAUYMQ01; class JAUYMQ01; order JAUYMQ01; family JAUYMQ01; genus JAUYMQ01. The sequence continues at coordinate 1,408 of JAUYMQ010000323.1, read as the reverse complement.
GAACCTCGCTGAGGTGGACAACTTGAAAACGCGCGAACTCGCGGGCGTCCTCGACGCCTGGAAGGCCCGCGTTCAGTCGAACCGTCTTCCAGCGACTCCGCTAAGCCTCTCCCCAGAGCGAACGGAGCAATTGCGCGCGCTCGGCTACATCGGAGGTCGCTGAGACCTTGCGCGCTATCGTGGCTCTATGCTAGGAAATCATCCCATGTCATCCTACTCCGGCCCTGTACAGGAAGACCCTCGGGCCTCGGCTTCAATATTCTGCGGCGTTCTCCTCACCACTCTCGCCACTTTGACACTGGAGATTACGCTTACCCGCGTGTTCTCGGCGGTTCTCTGGTACCATTTCGCGTTCCTCGCGGTGTCCGTAGCGCTCTGCGGGGCTGGCGCGGCCGGCGTGCTCATCTATGTCGCCGGGCCGAAGTTAAGGGCCATCCGGGCGATAACTCTCCTTCAGGGATCGGCGATATTGTTCGGGCTGTCGGTGCCGGCCTCCTTCGTCATGTTCATCGGGCAGAAGTCCCTCATCGCATGGATCAAGGCGCCCCTCCTGGGCGAGGTATTGGGATGGGTATTGACCTACGTCGTGTTCACCGTGCCTTTCTTCTTTTCCGGCGCTTGTGTCGCCCTCGCACTGACCAGGTTCAAACAAGACGTGAGCCGCGTCTACTTCTATGATCTGACGGGCGCGGGGCTCGGTTGCATCCTTGTGGCACCGCTGCTTGCCCGGTTCGGAGGAGCAGGAACGGTGCAGGTGACCGCCGTGCTCGCTTCTCTGGCCGCGTTCAGCTTTTCACTCTCGTCCAGTAAGTCGCGCAGGTGGGCATTGGGAGCGCTTGTCGCACTCCTGGCGGCCCTGGTACCCGCCTTCTCGGCTCTTGATATTCCCGTGCTGGTGGCAGGCAAAGCTACAGAGATGCGCAGGGTTAGCGACGATCGATGGAACGCATATTCGCGGGTCAGCGTTCATGAAGCCATGCCGTTGGTGTGGGGCATCGGCCGAAACGTAGGCCCCCTCCCTGTCGTGGAGAGCAGGAACATTTCGATCGATGCCTACGCCGGCACCCCGATGATGCGGTTTGACGGTGACTTCACAAAGATGGAGTTTCTGAAGAAGGATTTATCGAGCTCAGGCTACTATTTCATGCCGCCTGGAGGCTCCGTGCTCATCATCGGAGCGGGAGGGGGCCGCGACATCATCACGGCCCTCCTGTTCAAGGCTTCGCGGGTTCATGCGGTCGAGATCAACGCCCTTATCGTGGATTTCGTACAGAACGACTTTGGTGATTTCACGGATCGGATCTACACTTACCCCGGTGTCCATGCGGCCGTGGACGAGGGCAGAAGCTATATCGCCAGATCGAAGGACCGCTTTGATGTCATTCAAGCTTCCATGGTCGATACCGCC
>JAUYMQ010000490.1 GCA_030698575.1 Deltaproteobacteria bacterium | reverse complement strand
CTTCTGGCCGCATGACGGCGAGACCCGCGACAGCCGCGGCAGCGGCATCACCCACGCGCAGCAGTACCGCGACATGGGCGTGAATATGTTCAGGGAGCGTGCGACACACGCGCCCGCGAAGGGGCAGAAGGAGGGCGACGGCGGCATATCGCTCGAGAACGGCCTCACACTGATGTTCGACCGCATACAGACCAACCGGCTGAAGGTCGCGAAGCACCTGGTCGACTGGTTCGACGAGTTCCGGCTCTATCACCGGAAGGACGGTCTGGTCGTCCGCGAGAACGATGACCTGATGTCGGCGACGCTCAAGCTCCTGATGATGGTCCGCCACATGAAGGTGCGTGAGCTCCCGAAGGAGGCGAAGGTCGAGGGGTGGAAGCCGACAGTGCCTGGCATGGGTTGCCTGGGTTGACGGCGTTAAATCATTTTGGACAGAGTGTCTAGCCTTTGCTAGTCTATCCAGGATGAAGATCTGCTCGAAGTGCGCGGTTGAAAAGCCGCTCGCGGAGTTCTACGTGCGTAAGTCTGGCTACGTGTCGTGGTGCAAGCCATGCGGTAACGCCGAGGCCGTCGCATGGGGCCGGGCGAACCGTGAACGGCAAGGCGTGGCGTGAAGCAAACCCCGAAAAATGGGCGGATGTGAAACGCCGCTGGCGGAAGAGCAACCCCGGCAAGGTGGTGGCGAGCAACACCGCGAGGCAGGAGAGAACGGCCACCCCCGCTTGGGCAAACGAGTTCTTCATCGAAGAGATCTATGAGCTCGCGCAGCTCCGCACGCGGCTCACCGGGTACGAGTGGCACGTCGACCATGTGGTCCCGTTGAGGTCGAAGATCGTCTGCGGGCTGCACGTCGAGTTCAACCTCCGCGTCATACCGGCGGTCCATAACCTCGCAAAAGGAAATCGGCACTGGCCGGACATGCCATGAAACTCCTCGAGTGGCTCCTCAAGTTTTTCCAGCCGCCGCGCGCGGCACCGCGGCCCGTGAAGTTTCTCGAGGGGACCGAGTGGATCTGCCCGCACTGCGGGACGACGCTCGCGATCGCGCGCCGGGACATCTATCACTACGACGTCGCCCGCTCCTCGGACTGGGACGTAAAGGACTTCGGCTTCTGGTTCCGTAAGCACTGTGACGCCCCCGCCTTCAAGTACGGCGTCGATGGGCGCCTTCTCCTTCTTACTCCGACCGGATGGGTTGGCTGATTTTCTGTAGTCGCCCATGTCCCAAGGCTGGCGAGTTGGACTCCAAATCCGACTGAGCGGGGTTCGATTCCCTGGGTGATTGCCAAGGCCGCGTGGTCGAGAGGTCAGGCGCTCGATTGTCTATCGAGACGATGCGGGTTCGAGTCCTGCCGTGGCCGCCAGCGCCCCCGTTGCTCAGTGGTAGAGCAGCGGTTTTGTAAACCGCCAACCTGCGTTCGATTCGTAGCGGGGGCTCCACCAATTCCGGAGTAGCTCAGGGGTAGAGCGGCGCTCTGTTAAGGCGTGGGTCGGTGGTTCGAGACCATCCTCCGGAGCCCAAATCATTTTGGACAGAGCGGCTAGCAAATGCTAGTCTTTTGTTAACGGAGGACGTCGCCATGAAGACGCGCTATTCGATTCCGATTCTCGCCGCTATCCTTCTGGCGTTTGCCGTTATGGTGTGGCCCGTCGCCACCCCGGTGACGCAGACAACCCCCGTCAACCTCCGGGACACCGTCCACATCGTCACCATAGTAGCCCCCGACGGTACGGTAGTCGGCAACGGCTCCGGCGTGATGGTCGCCCCCCGGCTGATGCTTACGGCCGCACATGTCTCCGGCATCGGCGATCGCACCTTGCGCGTAGGCATCGAGCAGGCGCCAGCGAAAGTCATCAAGGTCGACGTGCTTGCGGACATCGCGCTCTTGCAGGTGGCACTCGGGTGCCCGTGCGCGCCCGTCGCCTGGGTTAACCCCCAGGTCGACGCCGAAGCGATTGCGATCGGTCACCCCTCGTTCAACCACGCCGCCACGCAGATACTTACGACCGGCCGCATCCAGGGCTACGTTCCGTCGGACAGGCGCCTTATGTTTTCTGCCCCGATCTCCGGCGGTAACTCGGGTGGCGGTCTCTTCGTCGATGGCGAGCTCGTCGGTATCGTGGTCGAGCTCATCAGCGCGGGTGACGGGATGTTCACCATAACCCATATCTTCCACCTCGCGCGCGCCGTCGATACGAAGACGATGATCGATTTTTACTTTAGCTACAAGCCCCCGCGCGTGGACCCCAAGCTGAATGACTACGCCGGCGGTCGACTCGGATAGTGGACCTACTCCTCGTCCTGCTGGTGGTAGCCCTGCCAGCGGTTGCGCTCGTCCTCCTCATCCTGTGGGCGGGCGTCAGCCACCTCGCGGCGCTGATCTTCATCTTGCGTCTCGGGTGGCACCGCAGGAAAAGCTGAACACGTAGTACCCCGGCCGCAAACATTGCGACACCCGAACGGCAGGCAGCTTGCGGCCTACTTATGTAACCATGCGCGCTATCGCGCACGTAAAGCCGGTGTCACCCACTCGATAACGCC
>JAUYMQ010000488.1 GCA_030698575.1 Deltaproteobacteria bacterium | reverse complement strand
ATTCTGGCGGATCCCGTTAGGGCCGCCAAGGGCTCAAGGAACCCGTCCTTCCGGGTTTTATCCACCGCTGCGACACTAGCCTGATTTTCCACGGACCGGAATTCCGCTAACACCGGCGCGGTCGGCTCACGTGACGAGGCGGAGGCGAGCACCGCGCCACCACGGGATGGCGACGGGCGTGTTGAGGAGGCCCGACGCGACCACGATGGGCAAGTGTGCGCGCCGGTGAAACCCGACCACGATCTCCTCGGGGGTAACGTTAATGTCGGCCGGGATGTCGACGAGGTCGCGGAAGATGCGGCGCGCCTGCGCATCCGAGTAGCCGCGCATCCGCCGGGCGAGGAGGCGGTAGAGGCCGCTGGCAAGCACCATCAGGCCCATGTCGAAGTCGACCTTCATGCCCACGGCGGAGGAGAGCGCGTCCATGTGGAAGAAGCGGACGGCATCCGAGAGGGCGTTCTCGATGAGCATGCGCTGGGCGTAGCGCGTGATGATCTTGGCGGGCGTCCGCGGCTCGTTGGTGAGTAGGATCGTCGGCTCGTCGTGTCCGAGATCCTGGATGTAGAACTGGCGGAATGAGCGCGCGGCGAGGACGACCTGCTGCTCGTAGACCCGCGGCGTCTTGAACTTGCGCGTCGGGACGTCGAGCTCGACCTGGCGCCAGGCCGAGCGGGGCAGGTTCGCGATCTCCTGGAGCAGCTTCGGCGAGCGCCGGCGCAGGGTGATGAAGAGGATTCCCATCTGGTCGAGCTTGGCCAAGTTGTCGTAGGTGGTGAGCCTGGAGTCGAAGACCAGATGGGGCGGGAGCGCGCCGTGCGTGCGCGTCCAGAAGTCGACAAAGCGGAGGATCTCGTCGGACTCCTCGCCCTTGCGCAGGTCGGCGTTTGTGTAGCAGAAGGCCCGGCCCTCGGCGTCCTGGGCGGCGAAGACGAGGACGCTGAGCTGGCGCCGGCTGCGGGACGAGACGTAGTGCCGCTGCACGACGGGGTGCTCGCCGTAGTAGGGCACGGAGTGGAAGTCGTGGTTGAACGACTCGGCGTCGAAGAGCTTGTCGCCCGCGACGAGGTCGTGCCAGGTCGCGATGAGCTTCATCGTCTTGGCGTGCGAGAGGCGCGAGGAGTACTCGGAGAGATAGCTTCTCTTAGGAGTGGCGTTGAGGCCCGAAAAGAGGGCGAGCCCCTCGTCGGCCGCGAGCGGCATGACATGGCTCTTGCGCTCGATCGACCAGAGCTTGAGGGCCAGAGAGGCGCGCAGGGCATGCGCGGCGGGAATCATCCGGGAGCCCGGGAACTGCGCAGATGCGGCGACCTTGTCGATCTGAAGGCGCACGAGATCCGGAAGGAAGAGGAAGAGACCGCCACAGGGCGTCGTGAACGAGCGGGCGTCGAGCGAGAACTGGCGGACGTCGGCGACGGCCTCCACGGTGGGCCGGGGCTCGGCCAGTCGCTCCTCGTCGAGCCGGCGAGGAAGGCGTGCGAAGCCCTCTTCGCGGAGCACTTCCCGCACGGCGGTGGAGCTCAGCGGGTGCCCGGCCTCCTTGAGGGCCGCGCTGATCTCGTAGATGGAGTGGTTCTGCTTGCGCAGCTTGACGGCGAGATCGCGGGCCGCGGATTTGCGCGGCTGGAGGCGAGGCCCCGGCCTGGGAGCTGCGAAGAACTCCGGCGGGTCACGGCGGAACTGGTGGCAGAGGACGCGGAACGAAGCCGCTGTATAGCCGAAGGCCGCGGCCACCTTGCCCGACGGCCGCCCCTCTACGAAGTAGGCGCGCAATGCCTCGTACATGCGCTGCCGCGGGAGGCGCGGCACGGTGAAGAACCGCTGGCACCATGTAAGGGACTTTGGTTCCCTGATAGCCACGGCCAATTGTCGTATATCCAAGGGCTGGTGTCAACAACCGAAGAGGCCCACCAGCCGTTGTGGCATTGATACGCTCAAGAGCCGCCAAAACGGGCGGATCGGGTCACACTTCCGGCCACGCAGTCTAACTATACCGCAGAGTAACAGACCAAATATGACCTATCAGGACACCAATCATACTGACAACAGGTTAGATTGGAGTGCGAGCAGGAGATCGTACTCGGCCAAGCGGCTGGCCGCGCGGATCTCTTCCCGAGCCGACAAGACGCTTGGTCGGAGGCGCCCCGGCGTTAGGCGATCCCCCCTCCGTGGAAAATCAGGCTAGGGCAACCCGACGGGCTGGCCACATCTAAAGACCGTAAGTGTATGAACTATTGAGGGACTCGGGGACGGACCCACGCCCCAGCCCATGGCGTCAGAATCGTTGGGGCCTGCAATCGTTTGCCCCGAGGCCCATCTCGTCCCGAAGGCCCTCGCGGACGGCCCGCTGTTGCGTCGCGCGAGGTGGTCCGACATGCCCCACGCCGGTCGCGCCCTGACGTTAGTGGCCTCGTGGCTCGCGAGGGGCAAGGGTAAGTGCCGCTGCATTTTCAGGGAGAGGGCTGCGGCTAGGCTACGAGGCCCGGCGGTGGAGGTCGGCGGCGACGACGCCGATGGTGGCCAGCGATCCCGCGGCGGCCGTCGTCACACCCGG
>JAUYMQ010000481.1 GCA_030698575.1 Deltaproteobacteria bacterium | reverse complement strand
AACACGAAGGCCGACGGCCAGGGGCGCGACGGGGCCGGGCGAATCCTCGCGACCTACGACTACACGGACGGCGCCGGGGCGCTCCTGTCCCAGGTGGTGCGCTTCGCGCCCAAGGACTTCCGCCAGCGCCGGCCAGACGAGCGCGGCGGCTGGATCTGGAGCCTCGAGGGAGTGCCGCGCGTCCTCTACCGCCTCCCCGGGCTTGTCGAGCAGGGACGGGTGTTCTGGACCGAGGGCGAGAAAGACAGCGACCGCCTCGCAGGACTTGGCATCACGGCCACCACGTCACCCGGCGGGGCGCAGGCCTTCCGCGATGAGTACGCGGAGCAGCTCGCGCGCCTCGGGGCGCAGGAGGTGGTGATCCTCCCGGACAACGACGCACCTGGCCGCCAGTACGCCACCGCCGTGGCCCGCGCCTGCCGGCGTCACGCGCTGCAAGCCCGCGTCCTGGCGTTGCCGGGCCTGCCCCCGAAGGGCGATGTCTCCGACTGGCTCGACGCCGGGCACACGCGGGAAGAGCTGGAGGCGCTCGCGAACGTGGCGCCGTTCTTCGACGACACGCCCGGGACCGAGGGTGATCCTGTGGTCCGGCCCGACGAGAGCGCCCAGGCCGAGCCCGCCGACGAGACACGACAGCCTGCCGCCTCGGCGGGCCCCGCCCTCGAGCCCGCTGGCCTCGTGGTCGCGGGTGACGACGTGGTGCTCACCTGGGGCGGCTACGACGTGACGATCACGGCCGCTCGCCCGCGCATCCGCGAGAGCGGCGGGGCGGTGCGCGCCGAGCTGAACGTCACCCGCGCCGGCCGCCATCTGCATCTGGCGGACTTCCCCCTCGCCTCCACCGCGAGCCGTCGGACCGAAGTCAAGGCGCTGGACGACATCGACCCGACCGTGCCGTGGCGCGACCTACTGGCGCACGCCTGCCGCGTCCTGGTGGACTACTCGCGGACCGGCGATGGGCCGGCCGTGGAGCTGAAGCCCCAGATGCGCGGGGGGGAGCGTTACCTCGTCAAGCCCCTTCTGGTCGCGGGCCACGCCACGGTGCTCTTCGGCGACGGCGGCGCTGGGAAGGGTTGGGCCGCGCTCTTGGCATCCCTTGTCGTCGCGAGCGGCACCCCCGTCGCCGGGCTCGTGCCCACCCGCCAGGGCAAGGTGCTCTACCTGGACTGGGAGGCCGACCAGGAGGATCAGCAGGAGCGCCTCGCGCTGCTGGGACGGGACCTCGGGGTGGACCCCAGCGGTATCTTCTACCGGCGCATGAGCCGCGCGCTCCCGGACGTGGCGGCGGAGATCCGCGCGGACCTGCACAGCATCGGAGACGTGCAGCTCATCGTGATCGATAGCCTCATGCCGGCTGGCGGCAGCGGCGGTGACCGCTCCTGGCACGACGTGTCCAACACGGTGTTCACCACGCTCCGCACCTTCGGGCCGACCGCCCAGCTCATCCTCGCCCACCTGTCCAGGTCCGATGCCGATCGACCCGGCCAGGGGGCCAAGCCCTTCGGCAGCGTGTTCAACACCAACTTCCCCCGGGCTGTCTGGGAGTGGCGCCGCGCGGACGGCGCCCCCGACGAGCTGCTCGTGGGCTGCTACCACATCAAGACCAACAACACCGCGAAGCATCCCCCCTTCGGCCTGCGCCTCACCTTCGAGCCGAACCCGGAGCACCCCGAGCGCGTCACCGTGGCCCCGCACGACCTCTCGAAAGAACCCGACCTGCTCGCCCGCGCCGGCCTCCGCGACCAACTCCGCGAAGCCCTCCGGGCGCGCGCCCTGAGCGTGGCAGACCTCGCCAAAGCGCTGGGCAAGAGCGAGGACACGGTGCGCCGAACACTCAACCGGATGGCCAACCGGGGCGCCGTCAAGCTCCCCGATGGCACGTGGGGCCTGCCGGCATGACTCGCCTGAGCGGGACAAGTGTCCCGGGACAGCGGGACAAGATTGTCCCGGGACGCTCATCGAAGGGGGTCTCTGACCCTTCGAGAGTACCGGGACAGGACAGTTTTTCTATAGGGGGTGTCCCGTTGTCCCACCCCCCCCGGAGAGGGCGAATGACGCTCACGCACGAACCGGACAGCTTGCCCGCTTGTCCGCCGGACATGTCCGCCCCTGGGGGGCTGTCGATACGCCCCCCCGAGGCCCTCGCCCAGTCCGACCTGGAGAAGTCCGCCGCGATCCTCGAGGCTGCGGGCCTGCGCCTGACCCCGCTCGCCCGCCCGGTCCGCCCTTGGCGGCTCCTCGCCGTCTCGCCAGCCTCGGGGGACGCCGCACAGCCCCGGGCTGGACGCTGGAGCCCAGGAGGACGACGAGATGGCTGAGCACCGGACCCAGGAGCAGATGGCCGTCGCGAAGGAGCTGGCGACTGCCGCCCGAGGCTATCGCGTAGTGGCCGACGCCGAAGGCTGGCCGGTGAGCCCCGGCCGGTACGGCCGCCTTGAGCACCTCGGGGCGCTCCCGGGACACGCTCCCCAGCTCGCCGCTTTCACCACGAGCCGGCGGCTCTGGCGCCGACTCCTGGCCCTGGACGGCGTGACGAAGCACCAGACGGGGGACGCCGAGTTCCGGGGGCTGGTGGCCCCCGCCGCGGTCCCGGCCGTCGCCCGGCTGCTCCGGTGTCGGTGCCGGAAGGTCATTTCTGAGGCCCAGGCCGCTTCCCTGGCGGTAGCGCGCACTTCGACGCAGTTCAAGGCCTCCATCCTTTAGCCCCCATGCCCAACCCAGCCCGCGTGCCCGAAGTCTCGTCCCAGGCCGCACATGCGCCCTCTATCACCGGCGTGATAGGCTCACCCGCCCCCTGCCCGGTCTGCCGCCGGCCCATGCCCGAGGGCAAGCCGGCGGCCTGCTCCTCACGGTGTCGGGCCGCCCTGAGCCGGCAGCGCAGGGAGGAGGCCCGAGGATGATGGACGAGCGGCGGGTCGCTGAGACGGCGACCGAGGGGTCCGCGTGAACGTGGCCCAGGTCCGCGGCGTGCTCGCCGAGCGCGTGGTCGTCTCAACGAACCTCGACCCGTTCCTGAGTCTCCGGGCACTGGCCGGCTACTCGGGCCTGAGCATCCGGACGCTCCGGAATCCAGACCTCCTGACATAGCCGGCGCAACCCCTTGATTCGACATGGGCCGAGGGCCGGCGGAGGGCCGGCAACTCGCACTAGATTATGTTACAGATGTATGGTAGAAGAGAAGCATGAA
>JAUYMQ010000477.1 GCA_030698575.1 Deltaproteobacteria bacterium | reverse complement strand
GGGCGCCCGCCGCGGCTCCGGCGCTCTTGAAATCGGGGAAGCCGGCGGCGATTAGCGTTTCGTCCTCCGGGATCACCTGCAGTTTGAGGGAGACCGATGTGATGACGCCCAGCGTGCCGATGGCGCCGATGAACAGCTTCTTGAAGTCATAGCCCGCGACGTTCTTGACGACGCGGCCTCCCGAGCGGACGACCGTGCCGTTCGGGAGGGCGGCCTCGACGCCGATCACGAGATCCCGGGCCGTCCCGTGCAGAAACCGATGGGGGCCGCTCGCGTCGGCGGACAGAATCCCGCCGAGTGTCGAGGGGTCGGTGGCGGGCGGATCGAGGGGGAACCACTGCGCCTGCGGCGCGAGGGCTGCCTGAAGCCGGGAGAGCCTCACGCCGGCTTGCACCGTGACGACGAAATCGTCGGGCGCGTACTCTGTGATGCGATCGAGGCGTGACGTGGAGACAAGCAAGTCGAGAGATTGCGTCGGGTTGCCGAGTGTGGCGCGCGTGCCCCCGCCCACCGGCGCCAGGTGAAGCTTCTCGGCAGCGGCAAAAGCCAGCATGCCGGCCACCTCCTGCGGGCTGGCGGGATAAAGGGTCGCGCGCGGCGTTGCGCCGTCGAAGGACGGGCGGGGGTCATCGGCGGTCGATATCCGATCATCGCCGAACCGCGCGGCGAGGCGGGCGGCCAGATCCGGTGCGTGATGGGCCAGGGCCGCTTCCTCCCTCCGCGAGGTCAGGCTGCTACGGGCTTCACGTCGCCGCAGAGGGCGCCCGTGGGGAATATCTTTCCCGGATTGAGAAGTCCGTCGGGATCGAAGGCGTGTTTCAGGCGTGCCATGGCCGAGAGATCGTCCGGGGTGAAGATGAGTGGCATGAGATGGCGCTTCTCGATCCCGATGCCGTGCTCGCCCGTGATGGTTCCCCCGGCCGCCACGCAGGCGCGGATGATCTCGTCGCCCGCCTTGCGGACGCGCGCGGTTTCGTCCGCGTCGCGCGTATCGAAGAGGATCATGGGATGCAGATTTCCATCCCCCGCGTGAAATACGTTGACGATCTGGAGACGATACCGTTTCCCGATGGCCTGGACCTCCCGGAGCGTGCCGACGAGACGGCTCCGCGGCACCACGCCGTCGTGAAGGTAGTAGCGCGGGCGCAGCCTGGCGACCGCTCCAAGCGCGCCCTTGCGTCCCGACCAGAGCCGCTCACGCTCTTCGGCGTCACGCGAGAGGCGGACCTCGCGCGCCTGGTTCCGTTTGCATATCGCGTCGATGCGGACGGCCTGCGCCTCTACCGCGCGTGGATCGCCCTCGAGCTCCATGATGAGCACCGCCTCGGCATCGAGGGGGTAGCCCGCGCCAACATAGGCTTCCACCGCATGGATGATCTCGCGATCCATCATTTCGAGCGCGGCAGGTACGATCCCGGAGGCCACGACCTCCGCCACCGTGGCGCTGGCTTCGTCGACGCTGCCGTAGCTTGCGAGCACCGTGCAGGAGGATCGGGGGAGGGGCATCAGTCGCACCGTGATCTTGGTGAAGATGCCGAGCGTCCCCTCCGATCCGGTGAGGACGCCGAGCAGATCGTAGCCCGGCGCGCCGGGCGCCTTGCCGCCGATCTGGCAGATCTCACCGTCGGCGGTCACAAGCTCCAGCCCGGTGACGTGGTTGACGGTCACGCCGTACCGGAAGCAGAGCAGGCCTCCGGCGTTCTCGGCCACGTTACCGCCGAGCGTGCAGGTCTTCTGGCTGGAGGGGTCGGGGAGATAGCGGAGCCCGTGTGGGGCGGTCGCGCGAGAAAGATCGAGATTGACCACCCCCGGCTCGACGGTGGCGCAGAGGTTTTCGGGATCAATCTCGAGGATGCGGTTCATCCGGGAGAAGGCGATCATCACGCCTCCCTCCACGGGGACTGAACCGCCCGATACGCTTGTGCCCGCGCCACGCGCCACGACCGGGACGCGCATGGCGCAGGCGAGGCGCACGATCTCGGCCACTTCCGCGGTCGACGCGGGCAAAACGACGAGATCGGGGCGCGCTGATTCGAGCGAGGCGTCGTAGCCGTAGGCCTCGAGCTCGACGGGCGAGGTGATGACGTGGGCGGATCCCGCGATTTGGGAGAGCTCACGCGCGAGCGCGCGTTTCTTGTCGTCCGGCAGCATCTCCGGAACGGTATCACGGCGAAGGGAGCGGGCAAAGGGGCGGGCAGGGGTGCTGCGCGTGCTCAGGCGCCGGCGTCGCGGTAGAGCTTCTCGGCCGCATCGACGCCGGCTAGCGCCTCCACACGGTGGCCCTGTGCGGGCAGGATGACGCCCAGCGCCTCGAGAAGCGCGAGCACATTTTCGCGGGAGGCGCTGTAGCCCATGAGGCCAACGCGCCAGACCTTGCCCTGGAACACGCCCAGGCCAGCCCCGATTTCGATGCCGAACTCCTCGAGCAGCCGGCGGCGGACGGGGGCGTCCTCGACGCCCTCCGGGACCGCGATTGCGTTCAACTGGGGCAGCCGTTCCTCTCCTGGAACCACGAGCGAAAGCTCCATGGCTTCGAGACCCGCCGCGAGAGCGCGGTGATGGAGCGCGTGACGGGCCCATCGGGCCTCGAGCCCCTCCTCCTGGACGAGGCGGAGCGCTTCCCGGAGCGCGTAGATCATCGAGATGGGCGCGGTGTGGTGATACACCCGATCGTCGCTCCAGTAGCGAGTGAGCATCGTGAGATCGAGGTACCAGGAGGCCACGCGGCTCTTCCTGGCCCGGACCGCTTCGATCGCCGTGGACGAGTAGCTGACGGGCGCGAGGCCGGGGGGGCAGGAGAGGCACTTCTGGGTGCCGCTGTAGCACGCGTCGACGCCCCAGAGATCCACCTCGACGGGTATGCCGGCAAGGGACGTCACAGTGTCCGCGACAAGGAGCGCTCCGCAGGCCCGGGCCGCCGCGGCGATCGGGGGAATCGGGGTGAGCGCCCCGGTGGAGGTCTCGGCGTGGACCATGGCAATGATCTTGGGGCCGAACTGTCTGCCGGCGGACAGGACCGCGTCGGGATCCATCGCGCGGCCCCAGGGAGCCTCGACGCGCGCGACTTCCGCGCCAGAGCGCGCTGCAACGTCCGCCATGCGGTTGCCAAACACGCCGTTCACGCAGACGAGAACGCGATCCCCCGGTTCGATCAGATTGACGAAGCAGGATTCCATTCCCGCGCTTCCGGTGCCCGATACGGGAAAGGTGACGGCATTGGTGGTGCGGAAGGTTTCGCGGAGAAGCGCCTGCGTATCATCGGCCAGGGCGAGAAATTCCGGGTCCAGATGGCCCAGCAGCGGTTGTGCGAGGGCATCCAGGACGCGTGGGTGCACGTTGCTTGGCCCCGGTCCGAGCAGGATTCGCCGCGAAACGGTGAAGGGCGCCGACCGATCCTGCCCGCCACGATCCTTGCCGCCACCCTTGCTGGTCACGCCACCTCCCCAGGGCGCGGCGCGCGCCCACCAAGCATTTGGCCGGCATCCTAGCGGCCGGGCGAGAGAAGCCGCAACAATAAGTTTGACACGATGGAGGGGTATTTTTACGATCGCCTCTTCATGTAGAATAGTCCGCAGATCGTGAAGCCGTCCGCCGCCGCGCGAATCAGCGACGGTTCGGAACCGCCGCAGCGGCGACCGTGTCTATCTGCGGACGCGGGTCGCCTGCATGGCGCTCGCGGGGGGCGCGTACGACGGGGCGGTGGGCAACCTGGGCGAGGGGGGGCTTTTTATCCACGCGCCCGCGCCCTATGCCGCCGGAACGCGGCTCGAACTGGCCTTCAGGCTCTCGACGCCGGGGGCTGTGTGCACGCTTCGCGCCAGAGGTGAGGTGGTCTGGGTGCGGCGGGCCGGTGCGGGTCGGCTGCACGGATTCGGGGTGCGTTTCACGGATTTTGAGGCGGGCGACGCGGGTGTGATAGAGGGCCTTCTGGGGCGGCGCCTCGAGGCGAGGCGCGCGCTGGGTTTCGCCTGATCGGTCATTCTTCGGCGCGCCTGCTTGGCGGCGTCGTCATGTTGCGGAGATCATGGCCTGTCTCTTCTGCCAGATCGTCGAGAAGCAGATACCGGCCGGAATCGTCCACGAGGACGACCGGCTGGTGGCTTTCGAGGACGTCTCCCCGCAGGCGCCGGTTCACATTCTGATTGTCCCGCGGAAGCACATCGCGACGGGGCTCGACCTCACGGGGGACGATCGGGAACTTGTGGGCGAGATTTTCCTCGTAGCTGCGAAACTGGCGCGCGAGCGAGGCATTGCCTCGGAAGGGTATCGCGTGGTCCTGAACACGAACGCGGGGGCCGGGCAGTCGGTTTATCATCTTCACTACCATCTTCTCGGAGGGAGAATCATGCGCTGGCCGCCCGGCTGAGCGCATCGCCCCGACCCGCGCCGTCCGAATTTGACGTCCTGCCCGCCCGCCCCCGCCCCGCGGGGCCGGAGAGCCGAGTCCGTCATGAAGCGTTACAAATTCAAGGACACCGTTCGCGTGCGTTTCGCCGAGACCGATGCGCAGGGCGTGGTGTGGAACGGGAACTACCTGACGTACTTCGATGTCGCCATGACCGAGTATCTGCGGGCCATGGGTCTGGCTTACCAGGAGGCGGTGGGGGAGGGGCTCGAATTCGTGCTGGCGCGATTCGCCATCGACTACAAGGGGCCGGCGGCCTTTGACGATCCGGTCGAGACCTACACCGGGATCGATCGTATCGGCAATTCGAGCATCAGATTCGGTTTCGAGATGTACAACCGCGACAATGGACTTCTGCTCACCACGGGTGAGGCCGTCTATGTGGTGATCGATCGACGAACGGGCGGCCCGACGCGCGTTCCGGATCGCTTCCGGGAGCTTGCGGGAAAGTTCGAGCAGCGGGATTTCAAGGGAGCTGGCCGGGGCGGGTAACGGCTCCCGCGTGGCCGTGCATCAGCGCCGCTGGAGGAGAAGGTAAGCATGCTCGCAAGGGATTACTTCGAAAAGCAGGAAGCGGAACGCCTGGCGCCCTACGGCCTCAGGAGCGCAGAATCCCGCGGCCGGCGCTACCCGGAGGAGGAGCACCCGCTGCGCATGGCCTATCAGCGCGATCGCGACCGGGTAATCCACTGCTCAGCTTTCCGCCGGCTCGAGTACAAGACCCAGGTCTTCGTCAATCATGAGGGCGATCACTACCGGACCCGCCTGACGCACACGATGGAGGGATCGCAGATCGCCCGCACGATGGCCCGGGCGCTTCGACTGAACGAGGATCTCGCCGAGGCGATCGTTCTCGCGCACGACCTCGGCCACACGCCCTTCGGACACTCGGGCGAGCGGGCCCTGGGCGCACTCATGAAGGACCACGGGGGCTTCGAGCACAACGAGCAGAGCCTGCGAATCGTCGAAGTTCTGGAAGAGCGATACCCCGGCTTCAAGGGGCTGAACCTCACTTTCGAGACCCTGGAGGGGATTCAGAAGCACCGGAGCAGCTACGATGGCCCCGGGGGGGAGACCTTTCACCAGCCCGCCCTCGAGGGGCAGTTGGCCGATCTCTCCGACGAAATCGCCTACAACAATCACGACATTGACGACGGCATCGCCAGCGGGATGCTCGATCAGGCCGCGCTCGGGGATGTCGTGCTTTGGCGGGAGAATCACGCTGAGGCGACGCGCAGGCTCGCGGGGGCCGAGGAGCGGCTCATCATTCTCGCCACTATCCGATCCCTCATCGACCTCCTTGTAAGCGACGCTATCCGCACCACGGAGAGCCGGTTGACGGAGCTGGGGATCGGCAGCGCGGACGACGTCAGGCGATGCGCTGAGCGCATCGTGGGCTTCTCCGGGGAAGTCGAGGAGAAGAAGGCGGAGCTCAAGGCCTTTCTCTACGACAATCTCTACCGTCACACGCGCGTCATCCGGATGGGAACAAAGGCGGAGCGCATTCTGGAGGATCTTTTCAACACCTACCTGTCCCAGCCCGAGCAGATGCCCTCCCGTTTCGTGTCGCGCCTCTCCGAGGGCGACGAGATACACCGCGTTATCGCCGACTACATCGCGGGAATGACCGATCGCTACGCGATGGACGAGCACAAGAAACTTTTCGATCCGCACGAGCGCGTCTAGCGGCGGGTGTGTGCGGTGACGTTCTGGCTGGAGGAGCCATGGCAGGGGGTAGAAGCGCATCCGGGGGGCGCAAGGCGCGTGCAGGGGGCGGGTCGTGCCTGCTGGTGCTGTCGACGGCTCCCGACCGGGCCACTGCGGAGCGCATTGCGCGCGCGCTGGTCGGCGAGAGGCTCGCTGCCTGCGTCAACGTGATCCCGGGCCTGACGTCGCTCTACCGGTGGAAGGGGAAGATCGAGCGGGACCGGGAAGTCCTCTGTCTGATCAAGACGCGGAAGCCGCTTCTGCCGAAACTCATCCGAAGGCTCACCGCGCTGCATCCTTATGACGTTCCCGAGGTCATCGCGCTGCCGATCGCGGGTGGGGCGCGCCCCTACATGAACTGGCTGCTGGAACAGACCACCTGAAAGAAAGGGCAACGTGAAAAAGGCTCGAGAGAAAATTGGACAGCCTGGTCGCTGGCGTGAGGCCGATGAGAAGCTGAGCCGGCTCCTGGCCGCCGGGGGGGGGGCGGGCACCGAGGGGCTCACGGAGGAGGAACTGGCCGCGGTGAGCGACAGGCGGTTCGACAAGGCCGACGCCGACACCCGCCACGGGATAATCCGGCTGGCCCTGAAGCTCCGCTCGCCGCTCATGGCGAAACGCATCCTCGACAAGGCCGTCGATCTCGATCTGGATTCCATAGCGGAGATCACCGCACTCGCGCCGCTTGCCGATGATGCGCCCGAGTGGCTGCTGCGGGCGCCGGAAGTGAGGGAGTCGATGTCGCGGCTGGCCGGGGAGCTTGCTCGAGGTGATGCGGTCGATGCTGATCATGAGGGCGATCTGCTCGCTGGCATGCCTTCTCCGCTCCGGCGTGCGGCATTCGAGTCGCTGGCCCGTGCCGCCGGAGAGAAGGTCGTGCCCGTGGCCAGAGCCTTGACCGGGCGTGATCCGGGCCTTGCGGAGACGATGGCTGAATGGGTCGCGGAAATCCCGTCGCCAGCCGTCGCCGACTATCTCCTGGAACTCCTCGCGGTGACCTCGGACAAGAAGCAGGTGAAAGCCATCCGGCGCGGGATCCAGAATCTGCGAAGGCGCGGCATTCAGGTCGATCTCCCCCAGGAGGGGGCCCCGGTGTACAGGCCCGCCGAACCCGTCGAACCGGTGGCGTTCGTGACGGGGATCGACGGCCATGGCGCGCGTCTCGTCTTTCTGGCGCAGCCGCGCCGTCCCCAGGGACTGCATCTGTTCGAGGCGTTGATCAGCGATGAGAAGGGTCTGGTCGAGCTGAACGCCTACGAGACGCAGCGCAGGGGCCTGGAGAAGTTCATGAGCTCGCTCCAGGAACGAGCCTCGCTTTTGCTGGCGGAGACCACGCCAGGGCACGCGCGACATCTCATCGGCGCTGCGATGGAGCGTAACGTGCGTTCGGGCACCCGGCTTCCCAAGGGAGCGACCGAGCTGCGTGCCTACTGGGACGTGGGAGACGACGCCCCCGTTCCGTTGGCCGAGGAGCAACTCGCGGGCATCGGTTCCGACGAGGACGGGAGCGCGCTCGCGTCTTCATCGCGCCTGCTCGATCACGAGGCTTTCCGGGGCTGGTACGTGGCGCCGGATCTTGTCCAGCCCTACGTGGAGCGCGCGCGTGAAGCCACAAGCTCCCCGATCGTGCTCAACCTGATGCAAAAGAACGAGCGCCTTGCAGGGCTGGTCCGGGAGGCCACGGATGCGATCTTCGCCCCGGGAGGCGGGGAGGCGCTGCGAAGCCGTTACGCGCAGCGGATGCGTGAGATGACCTATCTCCTCCAGGTCCGGGGAGAGACGGAGGCGGCGGCGCAGGCCCGGGCGGTGGCGGATCGCCTGGTCACCCCGGAGGCCAGCGCCTCAATGACGCCGTTCCTATACGCGCTGGTCGAAAAAACGGTCGAGATACTCACGCGGGACGAGGATGAGAAGGAGAAGAGAGCAAAGGACGAGGGAGAGTCTTCGCTCATCGTGAAGCCATGATCAGGCGCGGGAACGGCCCTCGCGCGGTGGACGGCGCAGGGCCCGGCCCGGCAGGTGCCCCCGCTGCGGGGCGTGAGATGCCGGTGTGGGCGAAAGGGCGGTCTGGTCGGCCGGCGGGTGACGATCGATGACTCGCGAAACGCCGCGCTGGCCGCAAGCCGAACAGGCCCAGAACGCGAGATAGATGCGGGAGTCGGCCGCAAGATCGGACTCGACCTGGCCGGAGCCGCACCGGGGGCAGGAAACCATGCTGATAACCTCCTTGCCGGATGGTTCGGGGCGATCGGCCCGTCTGCCCGCCAGATCGTTTGCCCGGTTCATCCCGCGAGAAGCTAGCAAGGCTCTGTGACAGCGCGATGTCGTCGGTACGACGTTGCCGCGCGCCCCTTAACCCTCCAGCCCCTGGATCGCGCCTTCCAGCGCTCCCTTCAGCCGCCGCATCCGCACCGACACGTCGAGCGTCTCCAGAAGGTCCTGCTTCACCGTCAGATCCTGCAGGAAATAGAAGGTGACGAAGTCTGCAAGGC
The DNA here is from genome assembly GCA_030698575.1 of Deltaproteobacteria bacterium. Lineage (GTDB taxonomy): Bacteria > JAUYMQ01 > JAUYMQ01 > JAUYMQ01 > JAUYMQ01 > JAUYMQ01. Next base: position 189 of record JAUYMQ010000477.1, on the reverse strand, counting down.
GGCTCGGGTCTTCGAGGAAGGCGACAAGGTTCATCCATCGCGCGCCGTCCTTTATGTCGAGCAGGAAGATGAGGTGCTGGGCCAGGCGAGCGATCTCCCGGTGGCGCCGGCCCAGAATCGGCTCCTGCAAGGGGAGATCCTCGACAGGCTGGAGCAGTCCCTTCAGGTATGGGACTTCCTGCTGAACCT
>JAUYMQ010000473.1 GCA_030698575.1 Deltaproteobacteria bacterium | reverse complement strand
AGGTGCAAGCCTGATCTACGCCTCTATGTCTCCCTTCGAGAGCGCCGACGTCGCGGCCTATCTATCGCGGAGGCATCACATTCCCTGGGTGGCCGATCTCCGGGATGCGTGGGCCATCGACGAGATCCAGGTCTACCCCTCGCTTCTCCACAGGAAGGTGGCGCTCGCAAAGATGCACCGGCTCCTCTCGAGCGCGGCGGTCATCGTCATGAACACTCCGGAGGCCGCCGCCTGCCTCACGCGGACCTTCCCAGACTTTCGAGGGAAGCGCGTTGTGACAATCACGAATGGCTTCGATCCGGGCGATTTCAATTGCGCCTTGCGCGAGGAGACCGCCAAGTTCACGATCGTCCATGCCGGCTCCTTCCTCACCGACGCGGGGCTGCTCCACCGCAGGAGAAGGCGGCTCTACGAAGGGTTGGGCGGGGCTGTGCCGGGGGTTGACATCGCCACGCGCTCGCACCTTGTGCTCTTCGAGGCCGTCCAGCGCTGGTGCGAGTCCGATCCGACCGTCAAGGACAATCTGCAGATCGTGTTTGCCGGAAACGCGGCCCGGTCCCCGGCCCCGGAGCTGAGCGTGGATATTGTGCATCGCCTCACGGACTTCACGGGGTATCTGCCCCGGGACAAGAGCCTGGAGCTCGTGCGAACGGCGGGCATTCTCTTCCTCGCCATGCACAACCTGCCCCACGGCCGGCGCTCGACGAGTGCGCCGAGCAAGATGTACGAGTACATGGCGTCGGGCCGGCCGATCCTCGCCGCCGTCCCGGATAGCGACGCGAGGGATGTCCTGGCGAAGGTGGGCACGGCGCTCATCTGTCGCCCGGACGACCGCGACGGCATGGTCCGCATCTTGAGTGAGGTCTACGGACGGTGGAAGGAGAAGAAGCAACCGCCGCCGGTGAATCGGGAGTTCCTCCGCGCCTTCGACCGGCGCACCCTCACCTGGACCCTAGCGAGAGAGTTCGACGCTGTGCTGAGCGCTTCGCGCGTCACGAGTCACCGATGAGCCAGCTCCCGAATCTAATCATCGCCGGCGTCAACAAGGCCGCCACGACGTCGCTCTACACGTATCTGGCGCGACACCCGGACATCTGCGGCTCGAGCGTCAAAGAGACCAACTACTTCATGCCGATCGCCTTCGGGGAACCGCTCGCGCCGATCGAGACGTACGCTGGGTACTTCGATAGCTGCAATCAGCGCCGGTACCGCATGGAGGCGTCGCCGCGCTACATCTTCGGCGGGCTCAAGCTGGCGCAGTCCATCCGCGATCGGCTCGGCCCCATCCGGATCGTCTTCGTTCTCCGCCAGCCGATCGATCGGCTCCGGTCCTATTTCGACCACATGAAGACCTCGGCCGAGCTGCCGCCCGACACCCGGTGCGACGATTACGCCCGGCGTGCCTTGGAAGAGCTGCCCGCCGTGAAGGCACGGACGAGCGGCGCCCCGGTGAACGTCTACGGCGAGAGCATCTTCATTCGTGGTCTCGCCCAGGGCTTCTACGCCGACTACCTGGGGGAGTGGTACTCTGTCTTCGCGGACTCGATCCGTGTGTATTTCTTCGAGGACCTGACCAGGGACCCGGGCGCCGTTATGCGCGACCTGTGCGCATGGCTCGGCCTCAATGCGGCGGTGTACGAGCACGTCGAATTCTCTTGGGAAAACCGGACCATGAAGCACAAGAATCAGATGCTGGCCCGGATCGCGGAGCGCATCAACGACAGGTACGAGCCGTTCTGGAGAAGGCACGGACGGATCAAGCAGGTCGTGAGGGACCTCTATAGCTGGCTGAACGAGGCGCGCTCCGGGGGTGAACGCTTGTCACCGGACCGGCGGGCCGAGCTCGGGCAGGTCTACAGGCCATACAACCAACGGCTGCTGAAGATGCTCCGAGAGAAGGGCTATCGGGACCTGCCCGAGTGGCTCGCCCGATCCAGCTCGAGCTGAAACGCCATGTGCGGAATCGCTGGCCGCATAAGCCTCAAAGCGGCGCCCCCTGAGCCCGAGCAAATCCTCACGATGTGCGCAGCCATTCATCACCGGGGCCCGGACGCGACGGGCTACGGTGTGTACGGCCCGGACGCCCTGGGCAACACCCGGCTGAAGATCATCGACTTGTCTGCGGCCGGAAATCAGCCCATTTCGAACGAGAGCCGGAATGTACATGTAGTCCATAACGGAGAGATCTACAATCACCGCGAGCTCCGCGCAGCGTTGATCCGAGACGGCCACCGATTCCAGGGGTACTCGGACACCGAAGTCCTTGTCCATCTCTACGAGGAGATGGGAATGTCCTTCGTCGAAAAGCTGGACGGGATGTTCGCGCTCGCCTTGTCGGACGAGCGGAACCAGCAACTCGTTCTGGCACGGGACCGTGCCGGCAAGAAGCCGCTTTTCTACTACCGGAGCACTGAGATCTTCGCCTTCGGCTCCGAGATCAAGGCTCTCTTGACCGATCCGCGGGTGCCCGCGGAGGTCGCAGTCGAGTTTCTGGCGGCATATCTCAGCTTCGGCTACGTTCCCTGCCCGTACACGCTGTACCGGGGCATTCGTCAGCTGGAACCG
>JAUYMQ010000470.1 GCA_030698575.1 Deltaproteobacteria bacterium | reverse complement strand
GCCCGTTGCGAGGGGCCGTCACGTGATGGGGCCCCTCCGGGAACTGCTGGCGACGCGCCTGTCCCACGCGCTGAGCTTGCCCCGGCAGCGAACGGGAGCAGCTGGGTGCAGGCGACCATGCGCTCGGCCCATCACCAATGTCGGAATGCAAGACCTGACCCCGGACGACCCCGGACCCGTCGCATCGTTGCGTCGGCGAGACGCCCGAGAGTCCGCCGGATGAGCCGACGGTCGAGCGTGATGAGCTTTCCGACCCTCCAGTGAACTGCGCTCGGGCTCACAGGCGCAGGCCGCGTACGAGAAGGCCCTGGCGCTCAACCCGCGCTCGGCCCCGGCGGCGAGCAACCTGGCCTGGATCAAGGAGATCGAGCAGCGCCCTGGCGGCCACCGTCCAGATGTGCAGATCACACATTCCCGGCGCCTTGCCGTCACCGTCCGGCGTGCCCTGGAGACGTTTCCGGCCGTGCTCGTGACCGGCGCGCGCCAGTCGGGCAAGACGACGCTGCTGCGGACGGAGTTCGGGGAGCGCTGCGCGTACATCTCACTCGAGCGCCCGGACGTGCGCGCCCGAGCTCCTTCACTACCTCAAGGACCAGATCGACCGGGACCGGCGCCCCGGCCAGTGGCTCCTCAGCGGATCGCAGAGCTTCCCGCTCATGCGCGGCGTGAGCCAGACGCTCGCCGGACGCGTGGCCGTGCTCACGCTGGATCCCCTGTCCGTGACCGAGGTGGTCCGCCATCCCGCGCCGCCCGACGTGGACGGGTTGCTGCAGCGGGTGTGGGGCGAGGCAACACTCGGCGCCAGGCTCCCGAATCGACCCGACCTCGGCGACTGGCTGCTGCGGGGCGGGTTCCCGGAGATCTGCCTCACACAGGCCGTCGATCGGCCGCTCTGGTTCGGGAGCTACGTGCAGACCTACCTCGAGCGTGACGTGCGCGATCTCCTCCAGGTGGGCGACCTCGGCGCCTTCGGCCGCTTCGTGGCACTCGTCGCCGCGCGGACCGGAACCTTGCTCAACATGACCGACCTGGCGCGGGACGCCGGCGTCACGGCCCCGACGGTCAAGCGGTGGCTGTCGGTGCTGGAGGCAAGCCAGGTGGTCTATCTGCTGCGGCCCTTCCACGGCAATCTCGGCAAGCGGATCACCAAGAGCCCGAAGGTGTACCTGATGGACCCGGCGCTGGCGGGCTTCCTCATGGGCCTGCAGAGCGGGGAGGCGCTACTCGGCAGCCCGACCGCCGGAGCGCTGGTGGAGACCGCGGTGGTCGCCGAGTGGGTCAAGGCGTTCCGCCAGTCCGGGGAACCGCCGTCGCTGTTCCACTGGCGCTCGACCGGCGGGCTCGAGGTGGACCTCATCGTCGAGCGCCACGGACACCTGTACGCCATGGAGGTCAAGGCCACCGCCACGCCGGCCCCGCCGCACGCCGAGGCGCTCGCCCGCTGGCTCGCCCTCGCGGGCCCCCGCGCCCGCGGAGTCCTCGCCTGCCGCATCGAGGCGCCCACGCCGCTCAGGCCAGGGATACGCGCCGTCCCCTGGCACCTCGCGTGGTGAGAGCCCAGGGCGACGGGCTCTCGGTCCACACGAGAGCGCGGGGCTGCGCTCCGGGGGCGACCTGCTGGCCGGCGGGGCCGAGCCGACCGGCGGGATCTGGGATCCCTTACCCGCCAGCGACAGCGATGGCAGGGATCCGCCGCTCGCGGCGACTGGCCCGCTGAACGGCGGCGGCGGCGAGGGCGGGGATCACCTTCAGGAGCCCCGCTCAGCGCCGATGCACGCCCTGCTCGGGCGCGTCCACCTGGCGCGGCGCGAGACGGACCGGGCGGAGGCAGCCTTCCTCCGGGCGCTCGGGCTCGAGCCCCGGCTGATCGAGGGCTATGTGGAGCTGGGGCGTCTCTATGGCTCCGCGCGCAAGTACGACCAGGCCCTGGCCAAGCTCAGCGCGGGGCTCGCCGTCAACCCGAAGAACGTGGTGACGCTGATGCTCGCGGGCGTCATTCACCAGCAGCGGGGCGACATCGCGCAGGCCCAGGCCGCCTACGCGAAGATCCTGGCGCTCAACCCGCGCTTCGCCCCGGCGGCGAACAACCTGGCCTGGATCGACTCCGAGCACGGCGGGGAGCAGGCCAAGGACAAGGCGCTGGCCCTGGCCCAGATGGCCAAGCAGGTGGCGCGCGGGGTGTATCAGCGGGCCCTGGCGCTGCTGCGGGAAGGCGCGGTCCGGCTGCCCGACAACGCGGAGCTGCAGTACCACCTGGGGATGGCCGCGGCCAGGACGGGCGGCAGGGACCTCGCGCGGAAGGCCCTGGCTTTCGCGGCGGGGTCGCCGGCGGCGTTCAAGGGAAAGGAAGGGGCGAGGAGGACGCTGGCCAAGCTGCGGTGACGGGCGGTTGCCCGGCTACATGCCGCTTGTGGGCCCCCATCCCGGTATGCCAAGCTGTAGAGACAGGCTCGACGGCGAGGGGCGGTGTGGCCCGGCACCGGAGCGATCACGGGCCGTTTGAAACGCGGAGGAAGCACCTGGGCGCTCTTGACACGATCCGGAGGAAGATCCGCTCGGAAGAGTATGAGGTGGTGGTTCCCCATTTCGTCGAAGAGATGATCAACGACGGCCTGGGATTCGGTGACATCGAGATGGCCATCGCGAGGGGTCGGATAAGACGCCGCTTCACGCATGATCCGCGCGGAACCCGCTACGAGGTCGTGGGCCCGACGACCGACGGGCGGAAGGTCGCCGTGATCTGCCGGGTCAAAGGGACGGGAACGCTGCTGCTGGTCACGACCTACCTCGTCGAATGAACCCGCAGGGAGGGGAATCAATGTACGACTATGGTGACTGCCACGTCTGCCGTGGCCACGTACTTGAGAAGCGCATCAAGCTGGAGTTCTGGATCAAGGGCAAGCTCGTCGTGGTGGAGGATGTGCCCGTCGGTGTCTGCGTCACATGTGGGGAGAAAACGGTCCGGGCGCCCGTTGGTCGGCGGATCGCAGCCCTCTTGGGCAACGCGAAGCATCGGCGGAGGGCAAGGACGATGACCGTCCCGGTCATCAAGTTCGAATCGCAAGTGGCCTGACGGGCAGCCATCCAGCCGTGAGCGTCTCCCCCGGCCGGAGTCCCCTGTAGACGCCCTCGATGTCCCGCGCGGGCTCAAGCCCCGACAGCCGAACGCCCGGAAGAGCTTCACCATGGTCCCGAGCGTGACGTTGCGCCCTGGGCTCTCCTCGATCCGCGAGATGTCCGGCGCGCTCATGCCGGGCCGGGAAGATGTTCGATTTGACCGATGAGAGGCTGGCGACTTGGCTCGCGAGCTTCCCCGGCGCCTTGCCGTCACCGTCCAGCGTGCCCTGGAATCGTTTCCGGCCGTGCTCGTGACCGGCGCGCGCCCGTCGGAC
>JAUYMQ010000461.1 GCA_030698575.1 Deltaproteobacteria bacterium | reverse complement strand
TCCCTACCTCAAATCCTGTGCCTGGCGAATTGCTACTTAGGCCGCCATTGGGAGTTCGTACAACCCTCGGCAATGGGCTTGCCATCGGAAACGCCGGGGATTCGCTCTCCCCGCAGCTGGTTCGCCTGCGACTTCAGCAGGTGTTTCGCCATCGAGCGACGCGGCAACGCGATGCTCGTTATAGTACTCCTTGAACTCCCCCAGCTTCCTCTCCAAATCCCGGGCACTCCAGAATAATGTCTGATCTAGGAACTCCCGGCGCGTGGTTCCGATCAGCCGTTCGACGAAGGGATGCGACAGTGGCACGTAGGGCACCGTTTTGATCTCCGAAATCCCCAAGACCCGCAGATTCGCTTGCCAGCGGTGATACGTGAAGAGCGGATCGTTGTCCGTACTCAGGTAGCAGGGAATCCCCTTCCGGCCCACGGCCTCGTTGAACATACGGCAAACGCTGATGCCATCGACGTTGCCGAGGTGCACCGCAAACCCGATAATCCGCCGGCTATAGTGATCCATCACGATCATGACCCAGTGGGTTTTCAAGAGAATCGACTCGCACCGAAACAGGTCCACGCTCCAGAGACTGTCCTTCAGATGCCCGAGGAAAGTGAGCCAGGAGGGTCCGCCGTCCCCGGGTCTCAGATCGTAGTACTTGGCGAGGACCCGCCTGACCACGTCCTTGTCGATGTCGACGCCGAAGGTATGAGCAATCTGCCAGGCGATCCGTGGACATCCGAATCGGGGATTCCGGCGCTTCATTTCAACGATGATCTCGATGATTTCCTGGGAAGGCCCCTTCGGGCCGGGCTTTCCTCGATGCCGGGGCGTGTAGAGCAGCCGGTATTTCCGCTTCTTGAGCGCGTCGTGAAAGCTCAAAAGCGTCGAGGGCCTGAGGATGACGGCCACGCGGGGAATGCGGCGCTCACCGAGAAGAAGTGCCCAGAAGCCGAACAGGAAGCGGTCGAGAGGAGAAAGGTTAGGCGCGCGTCGGCGGGATCGATTTACGACCAGGAGTTGCTGCTTCAGGAGAACAGTCTCGGCAACGATGGCACGCGCGCCGCCGGAGCCGAGGAGCCTGGCGATCGTCGTCAGCAGATGCCCGAGGAGGATGAACAGGTGCTTCATGGCGGCGGAGACTAGGGCAGAATGACCTGGGGATCAAGCCGACCGAATCGCTGATTTTCAGCCACAAATTGGAATTCGCCAGCCACACCGAGCCGCGCCCGGAGCGCAGCTTCTGTTTTGGCTCCCCTGAACACATTCTCTCTGTGTGTCTCTGCTCTCTCCCCGCCAGATTAGCCTAATTTGTACCGGAATCGCCGATTCCGCGTTTCGGCATAGACATCGCGCCCCTGAGAGCCTGCCGAGTGAACCGTCACACATGCAACTCGCCGACATGGTAGAGAGAATCAACTGAGAGTCCTGCTGGGAGGAGGACTATCTGCCGGGCTAATCCTCGGTACGAATCGGTGCAATTCTGGAGCGAATCGTGATACCCCGGGCCGCGCGTCTTGTACCCTCCGCTGTCCCGACCCGTTCCCCGATTGAGGCCTCTTTCCTGTGCCCAGCGTAAATTCCGTCCACTCCCAAATCATTAGCGATTCTCAGATCCGGGTTTAATAGGCAACCGAAGGGTAAAGTCTGGTTGAGGCTGCCAGGCAGATTAATCCGGGCTGAACAGTTGCTCAGGTCAGTGGAAATGGGCGGCAACGGGGTGGAGTAAAATCCCCAACGATGTCGACAAGAACTAGCCTTCGGGAAGCAGAAGATTACCAATTCGCCATGCTCACGAAGCTTCCAACGGCGAAAGCCGCGATGCCCAGAAGCGCGGCTCCGGGGAGGGTGACGATCCAGGCCAGGGCGATGTCACGCAGTGTCTTCTTGTTGACGGATGACCGCTGAATGCCCGCGCCGAAGATTGCCCCCGACGACACGTGGGTAGTTGACATCGGCAGCCCGAGCGTCGCACCCACCGTGACCAGGCCCGCCGTCACGAGGTTCGCGATGAAACCTTCACGATCGTCCATGGGGGTGACCTCCTCCGCCAGCACATGCGTGACCCGCCTGCCGGCGGCGATGCTGCCGGCTACCATGCCGCACGTCACCAATGCGAACGCAAACAGCATCGGGCTTGCGAAGGTTGCCGAGCCTTGGAGCGTCGCCGCCGCAACGATGAGCGCGACGATCTTGGGCCCATCGTTCATTCCCCGCGCAAAGCTGGTAGCGCCGCTCGTCAGCCAGTGAAGGTGGTCGAGCGTCAGCCGAATTGCGCGCGGATGCTCGGCGGCGCACGCCTCACTGCTGCTCGTGGTGAAGTGAAGCTCGGCCGCACCGGTGGCCAACGCTATCGAGCTTTCTGCCCCAAGCGCGTACGCCGAGACGCCAGGCTCGACTTCGGCGCAGAGGCAGTCCGCATCGTGTGCTGCTGTAGCAGAGCGCGGCCGCGTCAGACGCAACAGAGCCGTCGCCGCGACCAACGAGATGAACGGGCTCAACAGCAGCGGAAGAAAGATGCTCCCGACCAGAGCGCTGAGACGAAGGCCGTGCACACCATATGCGACCGCCCCGACGCCCATGATCGAGCCGAGGATGGCGTGGGTCGTGGAGACCGGAAGGCCGCTCCGGGTGGCGAGGAGTACCCAGGCCGCTGCGCCGAACAGGGTGGCCATGGCGGCAGTCAGAGTCGGCATGGTACCCGAGGCCAAGAGCCCGTTTCCGAACGTCGCCACCATGGCCGTCGCGAGCGTCGCGCCCAGGAGACCGCCCACGCCTGTCCAGAGCGCACCCCAGAGGATGGCGCGACGGTAATCGGTGACGCCGCTTCCCACCAGGGTCGCAACGCCTTTCGACACGTCGTTGGCGCCGTTCACATACGCCAGGGCAAAGCCTAGACCCAGCAGTGCAATCGTCATCAAAGTCATCGGAATAACTCCGTGTAGTCCGGAAGACAGTGGAGCCTAAGGATGCTGCGGTCCAAGGCACATCACGTAAACTATCAGGTCGTTCAGCTCCGTATCTTCGAAATGACCGCTCCATGCAGGGCAGACCAGCGGAGGCGGCGCGCCTGCGGGGTCGAGGGGGCGCGGGTGTCGTGAGGTAAGGATGATCTGCTTCACTTGATCGATGGAATACTTTTTCGAGACATCGGCGAGCGCTGGTACCATTTCGTTCGGAGCAGCGTTCGGGTTCCGGAATCCCCCCGCCGTTCCTCGCTCACCGTGGCATCCGCGACAGCCGAGCTTCTCGAAGATGAGTTCCCCCCGCTTCACGGGCTTCGATCGATAGAGCGGATCCGCCCAGCGCTTATCTTCCGCGTGCGTCTGTCCCTTCAGCGTCCCGAGAAAAGCCGTGAGCGCCTTTATCTCCCCGGGACTCAACTTGAAGTTGGGCATGAACGTTCCGGGACGGTGAGCGTCCGGATCGGCCAGCCAGCCCGCTTCCCAGTTCATGTCCTGCCACTTCCCGACCCACGTCAAGTCGGGCCCGTTGTAGCGGCCCTTCTGGCCGATCCGGTGGCAGGCGTAGCAATCGTAGACCTCGAAGAGCCGGCGACCGGCCTCATCGGGCGTTGGACTTTCTGCGATAATTGCCTGCTGGTCGAAGGTTTTTCGCGCACGAGAAAGATCGGTCACGAGCGACTCGATCTCCTGCTCGGTGAGCCCGAAGTTCGGCATCGCCGTCCCGGGCTTCACCGCCGAAGGATTGCGCAGCCACTTCCGAAGCCAGTCGGAGCTCCGCCGGTTCCCGACCTGGTTGAGGTTCGGTCCGACGGTGCTCCCGCTCTGACCAATCGTGTGGCAGCTCACGCAACTCCGGGAGACTGCGACGGGGTTCTTCAGGAGATGGTCGGCCGGATTCTCCGAATCGGAGCCGAAGAGCCCCTGCGCGGCGTTGGGAATCAGCAGCGCGCAGGCCGCGAATAATGTAATCCAGACTCTTCGGTTTCCGCCCAACCGGCTTCTCCCGCTTGACGACGTGTATCGGTACGAACGCTGCCGCTCGCTCTACCTGATCCCTACTTGCCAACCTCGATCGTTTGCCCCTTGCTCAGGGAGGTCACATACATCGCCAGAGCGTTGGAGTCCTCGTCGGAGATATAGTCGCCGAGCACGAACATGCGAAGGCAGTTCGTGTCCATCTCCTCAAGAGTGATGACCCGGTTGTTCGGTACCTTGAACTTCGGAAAGGTGCCGGCCGCCCCGCGGAGATCGGGAATCGGAACCATGTAGGAAGTCATCGGGAGCTGCGTCTCCCCTCCGGTCGTTCCGCCGTTGGGATGGCAGGAAG
>JAUYMQ010000440.1 GCA_030698575.1 Deltaproteobacteria bacterium | reverse complement strand
CTCCTGAAGAATTAAGTTGACGGCGATGTGGTTTACAGCCGGGAGCGCTATCAGGCGGGCGTGGCTTTCCAGTTCCCGATCGCGGGCGACGATGAGGCTGCCTTCACCGTCCTGCCGACCGTCGTGATCTTCTACGACAAGATTATGCCGGCGCTGGGGCGGAACATGATTCCCTGGTGAGCGCGGGCCTCGGCTCGTCCGGTGCGTCCACTCCAGGGGCTTATCTCAAAGTCGCCGGCCCCGCTCGCGCGCTGCGGGGTAGGGATTGCCCTACAGTCCCGCCCGACGCTCTATTTTATTGTTTCACCGGCCGGGCCCCACGGAGTATGCTGCGCGAAAGGCGCGATCCGCAGCGCAACTCGACCGCCTGCCCCTCCCCGGGGCGGCGGCGCCCTCGTGGCGCGATGGGAGGCGAGTGGTGGCCCGGCGCATCGGGATCGTCAACGAGAAGGGGGGGTCCTGCAAGACCACCCTCACGGTTCACCTTGGCGCGCACCTGGCGACGCGCCGTTCTGCGCGCGTTCTCCTCATCGATCTCGATCCGCAGGGTCACCTGGGCAAAACACTCGGTTACGACGTCAGCGCCTACACGCGCACGACCCTCGAGATGCTCCTGGATGAGGAGCGCAACCCCGGGCTCTTCGTGCGCCGCACCCGGTTCGAGGGGCTCGACGTCATTCTCTCGAACAAGTCGATCGCCCTCTTCCCGACCGTCGCCGCCGCCGATCCGGAACGGCATTTTCGCCTCCGCCGCTGCCTCGACAGACTCCCGGGATACGACTTCGTGCTGATGGACGCGCCCGCGAACTTCGGCACGACGATGCTCAACATCCTCGCCGCTGCACAGGAGCTGATCGTGCCCGTGAACGCGAGTTTTCTCGCGCTGGACGGGTGCGCCGAGCTGGTCAAGACGCTGTCCGGCCTCCCCGCCTCTCCGGGTTTTCCCGCTCCCGCGCTCAGGTTGATCGTACCCACCCTCTACCGGCCCACCCGGCTTGCCGATGCCGTGGTCGAGCGCCTCAACGCGCACTTCCCCGGACGCGTGCATGAGGAGCCGCTGCGCTACGACGTGAAGATGGAGGAGGCGCAGAGCCACGGGAAGACGATCTGGGAGTACGCGGCGCCGTCGCGCTCCGCGCGCATGCTGGCGGCGCTCGGAGACCGCGTGTTCGCTCTTGGCCCGGCCATGGAGCAGCCGGCGGGCGCCACGGCCCAGGGAAGCAGGGTTGCCGCCGCGCCCGTCGCCCCGGCACACCGCGCTTCCCGCCTCGGATTCGGGCGGGAGGGCTGATTCCCGCCGATTGCACTTCACGATCCATTATTGGGCTGGGGCGTTACGCCTTCATGTGCCTTCAAGGCCGAAGGGCGTGGATTTATTCCTGCCGGCCCTTGACTACTGGCGGACTTCCCGGGTAAATTGCCGGCGCCAATCCCGGGGAGATCGATGCCTCAGCTACGGAATGCGAGGCGCTTCGTGTTCCTCACCGAACACGCCGCGCCTCGTCTGGTCACTACGGGTCTAGCGTTCGTCACAATCCTCCTCGCGCTGAGCGTCGGACTTGGTGCGCGCAACACCGGTCCCAAGCAACCGATCGAAAATTTCAGCCATCGCATCCACGCCGGCGTGAATCAGATCGAGTGCCTGCACTGCCACGCAGGGACGGGCAGGTCCCAGCTTGCGGGCGTGCCGGCGGTTTCGGTCTGCATGGGGTGCCACCAGTACATGACAGCGAGTCTCGAGAAGCCGGGCGTCAAGCAGCTCTTCGAGTACTGGGAGAAGAAGGAGCCCATTCCCTGGGCGCGCGTCTACTACCTTCCGCAGTACGCACAGTTCAAGCACGAGGCGCACATCCGGGCGGAGATCGCCTGTCAGACATGTCATGGCCCCGTCCAGGAGATGGACGTGATCTCGCTCAACCAGCCATTGCAGATGAACTGGTGCATCAACTGCCACAAGAATACGGCCGGCGCGGCCAAAATCGCGAGTGCGCCGACCGATTGCACGACCTGCCACTACTGAGTCCGGAAGGCCTCTGCCTGACGCTGGCTCGGAAACGAGCGGAGCAGGGGCGGCCATCGCGGGAGAAACGATGTCGGAAGGGTTGAACCGAAGGGATTTCCTCAAGGTCATCGGCGCGGCGGGCGTGGCCAGCGGCGCGGTGGCGTGTGGCGTCGAGCAGAACGTGAAGCTCGTTCCCTACGTTGTTCCTCCCGAGGGCATGACCGTGGGCGTCCCGGTTTTCTACGCGAGCACCTGCCGCGAATGCCCGGTGGGCTGCGGCACTCACGTGAAAACCCGTGAGGGGCGCCCGATCAAGATCGAGGGCAACCCGGAACACCCGGTCAACCAGGGCAAACTCTGCGCTCGCGGCCAGTCATCCCTTCAGGGGCTCTACAACCCCGACCGCGTTCGCTCGCCGCTGAAGCGGGAGGGCGACGCCCTCAAGGCCACGAGCTGGGACGACGCGCTGGCGCTCCTCGCGAAGAAGGTTGGCGATCTGCGAACGCAGGGCAACGGCGCGGGCGTCTGGCTTGTCACTCCGACGCTCACCTCGAGCATGGAAGCCCTCTGCGGTGAATGGCTCGAGTCCGTCGGCTCTGCGAACCGCATCGTTCACGAACCTTTTGGCCACGAGGCGCTGCGCGAGGGGAACCAGCTCTCCTTCGGCATCGATCAGATTCCCCGGTACGACATCGGGAAGGCACGCTTCATCCTCTCCTTTGGCGCCGACTTCCTGAACACCTGGCTCTCTCCGGTCGAATTCACGCGGGGCTTCAGCGAATCACACGGCTACGCCGACGGACGCATGTCGCGCTTCGTGGCGATCGAACCCTGGCTCTCGCCCACCGCCTCGAGCGCGGACGAATGGGTGGCCGCGGCTCCGGGCACGGAGATGCTTCTGGCGCTCTCCATGGCGCAGGTCATCGTCCGCTCGGGCAAGGGGCGGAACGCCGTGAGCGGCGTCGACCTCGACGCATTCGCGCCGGAAAAGGTCGCGGCGACCACGGGCGTTCCGGCCGAAACCATCAGCCGCCTCGCCCTGGAGTTCGTCGAGGCCTCTCCTTCGATCGCGCTCCCGGGAGGCGCCGCGCTGCAGAATGAGAACGCGGCGGCTTTCGTGGCGGCCGTGAACGTCCTGAACCACGTCGCCGGCAACCTTGGCCGGACGGTGAACTTCGGCCCCGGCATCAACGCCGGCGAGCGCGCCGCGGCTCCGGCCGGTGCGAAGGGAATGGCGGCGCTCATCGAGGCCATGAAGGGCGGCAAGGTCCAGGCGCTCGTCCTGCTCGATACCAATCCCGCTTACTCGCTTCCGAAGTCCTACGGATTCAGCGAGGCCCTTGCGAAGGTCCCCTTCAAGGTTTCCATCACCCAGTTCATGGACGAGACAGCCGAGCAGTGCGACCTCGTGCTGGCCGACAACTCCCCGCTCGAAAGCTGGGGCGACTGGTCCGCCCGTGACGGCGTGCTCTCGCTGCAGCAGCCGGTCATCAGCCCCCTTCATGACACGCGGCAGGCGGCCGACATATTCATCCAGAACGCGGCCGCCATCGCGGGCGACGCGAACCGCATCCAGGGGGCGAATGCCCAGGAGCACCTGAAGCAGCGCTGGCAATCCGTTCACGCTGCTGTCGGCTCGACGGAGATGTTCGAGATCTGGTGGCGGAACGCCCTGGCGCGGGGCGGCCTCTGGCGTGATCTTCCCACCCAGGGCGCCGCGCTCAGGGATCTCTCCGGCGTCCGTTTCGAAGCGCCCGCGCTCCAGGGAGAGGGTCTCGCGCTCGTTGCCTATCCTGGACAGACGTTCGACGGACGTGGCGCCAACCGGCCCTGGCTCCAGGAACTGCCGGACCCCATCACGAAGACCGTGTGGTCCACTCCCGCCATGATTAACCCCATGACGGCCGTCGAGAACGGCATCGCCATGGGAGACGTGATCGAGATCGTGTCGGGAGCGGGCGCCATTCAGGCCATCGCGTTCCTGACCCCGGGCATACGCGAGGACGCGGTCGCTGTTCCGGCCGGCCAGGGGCATACGGCCTTCGGGCGCTGGGCCACGGGGGTCGGCGGAAACGTCTTCGATCTGATTCCGGCCGTTCACGACAGCGTTTCAGGCGCTCCGGCGTACCTCTCGACGCGCGTGCGGATTTCCTCGAAGGGACCGGCCGAGTTCGATTTGCGGACCCAGATCTCGCAGGACCAGGAGCACCGCGGCATCGCCCAGGACACCACCCTGGCGGCGATGCTCGGCCAGGGCGAAGGGCACGAGGATCACGCCCATCACGAGCCCCCGCCGGGCACCGTGATCCCGGTCGAGGAGTGGGCCGAGCACGATGCCAGGAGCGAGGACTACCGCTGGGCGATGGCCGTCGATCTT
>JAUYMQ010000311.1 GCA_030698575.1 Deltaproteobacteria bacterium | reverse complement strand
CTGACCCCCGTTTAGAAGTGGCTCGTGCTTCGGCACGATGCGGCTCTGGCCGCAAGGCTAACCCGCGAACACCTCGGGGGTCAGCCTCTCTTTGCGGAAGTCATTAGGTCTAATCACGCTGCCTCCGGTAGCTCGAATGGCCCGCGAGAAATGTCTCGCGCAGCCGGGGCTCAGGAGCTTGGCGATGGGCGCCAACAGATGGCTGAGCAGAATGAACAGGTCTCTCATGGCGGGGAAGCGTAGGGGGGAATGCCGTCTGGAGCAAGGCTCTAAAAAAAGCGTTTCTATACCCGAAATTATAATTCGCCTCCCACATCCTCGCCGTGAAGTTTCTTGCAAAGCTTTCACTTCCAGTGCGGCTTCATGCATCTCTTGCGCAACCGATCCCCCGCAAGCGCACGAAATCAGAGCACATTCAGAGCATTCCCTTCTTGGCAAGCCTCTTGCACTCTCACCTTCATAACAACCCGCGCGCCGATGTCTGATCCCGCTGCAGATCCCACAAGCTTGTTCGGCTATTCGCGTGGCAAGCTGCGGCTTGCGGCATCGCGGTTGCATCCGGAGGGCTGCGCACGCGTAAAAACGCTGGAGGAACGGGACCATGACACAAGATTCGCAAGGACGTTCGTCCCGTCGAAATGAGGCGCCCCCTGATAGGCCGTTTAAGCAGATCGTGGCCTGCCTGGACGGATCCGAGCTGGGAGAGCGCGCGATGCCTCATGCTCTGGCCCTCGCGAAGGCCCTAAAGGCACCCATCACGCTGCTGCGCGTGCTCGAGGGGAGAGGCATGGGGGAGGCTCCTCCTGACCCTCTCGAGTGGGAAATCCGTCGCAAGGAGGCCCGGGAGTACCTCGAGCAGATAGCCGAAGATCGCGCGGGCAAGAAGTCTTCGATCAAGGCGAATGTGGAAGTGATCGAGGGTCAGGCAGCCGAGCAGATTTGCCTCTGGGCCGAGCACCACGGGGTGGACCTCACCGTTCTGTGCAGCCACGGCCTGAGCGGCTGCACGGATTGGAGCCTCGCCAGCACGGCCCGAAAGCTCGCGGAACGAGCCCCGGGGTCGCTGCTGCTCGTTCCCGCGGCGACGGCGCCCGTCGATCATATCGCCCGCTATCGTCGCCTCCTCGTGCCCCTCGACGGATCCCCTCTCGCCGAGAGCGTTCTTTCGCTGGCCACGCGGCTCGCCGCCGCCCATGGCGCGGAGCTGATCCTCGCCCATGCAATTGCCGTCCCGGAACTGACCGGGACAGGACCGCACGACGCCAGGGATCTCGAGTTGCGGGATCGGCTTACGCAACGAAACGAGCGCGTGGCGAGCGCTTATCTCGATCGCCTCCGTGCACGGGTGGCGAGGAACGGAATCATACCGTCCGTGCTGGTGCTGCCGGCAGGTGACGTCCGCACACGACTTGCACGCCTCATTGCTGACGAGGGTATCGATCTCGTGATCCTTTCCGCCCACGGTCAGAGCAGCCGATCTGACGTTCCCTGCGGGAACGTGACAACCTACCTGATGGCCCACTCCTTGACGCCACTCTTGATCGTGCGCCCACGCGCGGCCCAATCGACGCGCCGCGCGCATGCACCAACGGAGCAATCGGCTACTAGATTTCCGAGGCAGGCGAGCCTGTGACCCCGGGCCTGGAGCCCCGGCACCGCCCCCTGGAGATGGCGGCGCGGGCGCTCCGGGAGCATCACGAGGTCTTGGACGAACGACCGCGGGCGTTGCCCTCGTTGGAGCAAATCCGGGGAATGCGCGAATGGCTCGATCGCGCCCGGCAGGCCCTCGCCGAGCCGGACCCGACCGCTACGAAAGCGGCCGAGTGGCTCCTGGACAACGACCACCTCGTGCAACGCGCCGTGGTGCAGATCGCGCAGGATCTGCCCCCGGGCTTCTACGCGCGTCTCCCCGTCCCTGCGAACCCCGAGGCGGAGGGACTACCGCGCATCCTGTTCATCTCGCACTCACTTCTTCAGGCAACCCGCCTGCAGCTCTCGCTGTCCAGTGCGATCGAGTACGTCAACGCCTATCAGGAAGATGCCTACCTCACCATCGCCGAATTGTGGGCGCTCCCCACGATGCTTCGCCTTGCCTGCCTCGAACTGCTGGTTGTGGCGCTCGGACGCCTTGTTCCTCGGCTGGCGCCCCCCTTTGAAGCAACACCGCCCGCCATGGAACCGCCGTCTGTTGAAGACACGGAGTGCGTCGCACGCGCGATCGCCAACCTGGGTTTAATCGATTCGATTCAGTGGAAGGACTTCTTCGACCGGACCAGCCAGGTCGAGGCGATTCTGGGGCGCGACGCGGCTGGCGTCTATGCACATATGGATTTCGAGACGCGCGATCGTTACCGAAAGACCGTGGAAGAGCTCGCGCGCCACACGACATACGCCGAACATCGGATCGCCGAGCGCGTCGTCGAACAAACGCGACGCAACGCGGGGGGCGGAAAGTCTCATGGTCACGTGGGCTACTGGCTCGTTGGCGGCGGCCTGGAGGCATTTGAGCGGTCGATCGGCTACCTCCCGCCCCTGCAAGCCTCCTGGGGACGCTGGCTGCGACGCCACGTTGCGCCGCTCTATGCGGCGGCGCTTTTCGCCGCGACCGCGGTGGCGGTCGCCCTGCCCGCGCTCTACCTGGCCGCGACGGAGGCGCATCCTCTTCCTCTCGCCCTGATCATTGGAACCACGATCGCGCTGCTCCCGGCCTCAGTGGTCGGACTGACGCTCGTGCACTGGCTTGCCACGATGATCCTTCAGCCGCGCTTGCTGCCAAAGCTCGATTTCGAAAAGGGAATCCCTCCGGAGTACAAAACCGCCGTCGTCGTTCCGACCCTTCTCGGAAGCCAGGAGGAGGCGCATGAACTGCTCGAAAAGCTGGAGGGCCACTACCTCGCAAATCCGAAGGGTGCGGTTCAGTTTGCGCTCCTTTCCGACTACACCGACGCTCCCTCCGAGCGGATGCCCGGCGATGAGGGTCTTGTTCAGATCCTTGTGGACGGGATCGGCCGCCTCAATACGCGTTACGGGGAGACGGGGAAGGGCCCGTTCCACCTGCTGCACCGGCCCAGGCTCTTCAACGCTTCCGAGGGTTGCTGGATGGGCTGGGAACGCAAGCGGGGCAAGCTTCACGAACTCAACCTTCTCCTGCGAGGAGCGGCCGACACCAGCTTCATTCAAACCGGCCAAGTGCCCCCGGAACGGGTTCGCTATGTGATCGCTCTCGATGCTGATTCGCGGCTTCCCCCGGGGGCGGCCACCCGGTTGGTGGCGACGATGGCCCATCCTCTCAACCGGGCCCGGGTTGACGGGCCGTTGGGTCGGGTGGTGGAGGGATACGGGATCCTTCAGCCTCGGGTCACCGCCTTTCTCAAGGCGGGCGGTATGAGCTTCTTCCAGCGTGTCTTCT
>JAUYMQ010000419.1 GCA_030698575.1 Deltaproteobacteria bacterium | reverse complement strand
CTCCTGCTCGTTCGGCGGCGAGTCCCCGGTGAGGGTAACTTCCCGGCCGCTCGCCGGGTCAGTGACAACGTACTCGGCCATTATTTGACCTTGACCTTGAACCTGCCGACAGTCAGCTCTTCCGCGTCTTCGCCAACACCGTAAAACGGAACAAATCGTTCAAGGCTTGGGTCAGAGCGCATCACATCCAGGGTCCGTTTGTGCTCTTTCACGACCTTGCCAGCCATTTGTTCAGTCACGCCGATGAAGTCTTTCAGTTCCGGCATGGTGAAGTCTCCGACTTCGCCGGCCTCACCGCGTTGAATCAACTTGCCCTCGTAGTCGGACACTTGGCCCTGCCCTTTCAGTTGCTTCCGAGCCGAAATCGCCAATTGAGCCAGTCCACGGATGACGTTGCGGGTATTCACTAGCTTTTCTTCCGTGGTCTCTCCGGTAACGCCCAATACCTGCCCGAATTGATTCAGGTTCTGCCGCAGCGTTGCGGTCGGGCCAAGCGATACGTTCCCGCCCTCAATGGCTCCGCGGATACGCTTCACTGTGTCGATAGCCTGCAATGCGCCCTGAGCCGCCGACCTGGATTCGGTCATCATCGGCCCGATTTCCTTGGCGAAACTCTCGCCCATCTTGGCGTCCACTTTGACAGTGACGCTCGGCTTGCCGGCCGCGGCTATGCTCATTTTCTGCTGCAGTTCTTCCGGCGACATCAGCTTTGACTTCTCCGGCGCGAGCGGGGACGCTTTGACTTCCCCTGTTTTCACATTGCGCTGCGCGACGACCTCACCCTTCGGCCCGTACACCGGCGCGAACGAGTCTATCTTTTCGGGCTTGTCCAGAATCTTCAAATCCTGCCCGAGCTTGATGGCGCTCTGCGTCGTTTTCTTGAGCTGGTCGATATTCCCTGATTGGAGCATTTGCAGGGCCTGGTCGGTCTCGTTTGAGTCCATTGTCGGATCGATAGCCTTGGCCTGCTCGATCTGCCCTTTGCGGGTCCGCAGGAAGCTCGCGGCGCCCTCTGTATCTCCGGCCTCCAAATATCCGTTAAGCTGCGCAGCGCCCAATACGGTGCTTCTCATGCGGCGCTTCTCGCGATCGTCCAGCTGCGTGTATTTCGCGCTGGCGATCTGCATGTCCAGCACCTCCTTGCGCTGCCCCATCTCCTGCTGGCGCATTCCCAGCTCCTGCCGGCGCAGCTCGAGGTCCTGCTGGCGTTCCTCCTTGCGCTCTTTCTGCTGCTCGCGGTATCGAAAAGCGCCGGCAAGGGCATTCAGCCCGGGCGCCGTGTCGATGGTCGTCGTCTGAAGCGGAATACGCGCATCAATTGGCATGGAGTTCTCCGTAATCGATGAACTTGATATCGCGGATGGTCTTCACCGCATCGGGGAATTTCTTCTCCACATCCTGCGCCATGTGGCCGACGCGCCGCTTGTCGTCGCCCTTGTACTTGAAGGCGTAGACGTTCAGGCCTATGTCGTCCTTCCCGAGCTTGCGGATGTCTGTTTTCAGCCGTTTATCCGACAGGAACAAAGCCGCGGCCGACATTCCGGTGTTGATTGCCGAATTGGTTGCCGCGGTCTTCGCGTTCGCGGCGCCGACAATCCCGGCGGCGGTAGCGTTTGCGCCCTCTGTTGCAAGATTTGAGATATTGCTCGCCGTGTTCGCCGTCGCTGTTCCCTGCCTCGCCGCTGCGTTCGCGCCCAACGTGGCGAGGTTGAACTGCTGATTGATGGCCGTGTTTTTGCGGTTCACGTCCTGATTGAGCAAGTCCTGGCCAAGCAGGAGCAGGCTGTTTTGCAGGGCTTTGGCGGTCTCGCCTGATCCGACCTTGCCCTTGGCCGCCTGGTTGGCGAAGAGCCTGCTCTGCGCGTCATCGGCGAGTAGCTTGAAGAATGGATTGTCCTTGACGAGGGAGACCTGCTTATTCGGATCGTTCGCCAGATCCGACAGGCTGGAAACGCTCTTGCTGAGACCCGGCAGCCCGGCCTCGCCGGCCGCACGAAACGGCTGCAGGTCTGCCCGCGTTGTCGCAAGCGCTTCCCGCTGGAACGCTGTCGCCTCTTGCGTTGCCGCGGACTGTACTCCAGCGGCCTCCTTGGATGCGTCAGCCGCGTCTCCACCGCCAAACAGGTCACTTATGATCGACATAGCCGCGTCCTTTGATGGCTGATTCCGTGTTTCAAGTAACGCCCCGCGCGCCCGGTCGCAACGAATCCGGCATGCAGCGCAAAATTGATGACTGCTCGGTAGCACTCCGGGATATCGCAGTACACCGGGCCAAGAATCTCTAGGGCACGCATCAGGAACGCTCTTGCGTGCGCCCTGTAGGGCCGCAACACAGCGAAATGGATCTTGGTGCCGACCTCGGTCTTGTGCGTCATGGCAAGCCCGATAATCGCATCCTCGACGTACCCGCCGAGACACCGCACAGTGTCCGGTAGCCCGGGAAACGATGAAGCCGGCCCGCAGTGATCGTCGGTCTCGCGCTCCCAGATTTCAGGGTCGAGCAGGACGCGCTTTATTTCATCAGCGCTCGGCGCGCCGATGCTACACAAACCCAATTTCACCTTCGCCCTGGATGCTCAATGATGTGCCTGCGCTCGCCCCGCCGACAAGGAAATCGGCAGCGTCTAAACGGAGTAGGCCGTAGTAATCATAGGAATCGTTCGCCGGAATGCTCTTGGCGATGCCGATAACTTCCGTTCCGGCCGCATTCGCGCCAGTCGCGCCCTTCCAGAGCGAAAACGTCACGGCGCCGGCTGTTTTGTTCACAATGCGGATATGGCGCAGGAGGATGTAGGGCTGCGTCGCCGTGAAGCCAACCGGGCCTGCAAGTGATGTGATGGCCGGGTTGAGAATGTTCGTTGTCAGCGTGTTCGTCAACGCTACCGGGCCGAAGTTGAAAGGCTTGTTTTGCATGATCTTCCCTATGAGATAGCCGTGACAACACCATCGACCACGGTAATTGATGCGACTGCTGCTGGCCCAAACGTCGCTCCGTAGGTCCGCTGCTGAAACACGAAACCGTCCTCGCCATCTTGCCCATCCAGGCCGGGAATTGACTGGCCAGTGACGCCCTGCGCCCCCTGTTGGCCGGGGAGGCCCATTTGCCCGTCCTCGCCATCCTCGCCATCAAGACCGGGAATGCGAAGTGCCGCCAGGGCGCTGCTGCCAGCACCACCGGTGGACGAATCGATGATCGCCGCGTCCCCTCTGCCTTCCCCGCTCATGTAGAACCAGAGCAGGTAGGCCCACTTGTAAATCCGCGTCAGGTAGGCGTCGACCTGAGCGTTGCCGGTCTTTTCTGGCGGCGGCGGAGGCTGAATCGGGATCATCAGATTCCTATGTCAACGTCAGCAGCGGCCGAGTGAATAGAGCATTTAACCGGATCGGTTATGGCGATGCGGATAATCCGCGACATGAACGAGCCGAGCGCGAACCATTCCACCTTCCACAAATACGCCCCGAGCTGCCCGACCGTGCCCCAGGTCTCGGTGCAGAACGTCCGGCCGCCATCATCGGAAAACGACAACATGACAACCGGGTCGCTGCCCTGACCCGAAACCAGGCCGACGCCGGTCTCCATGATCAGCTCGAAGCGACTCATTTCAAGCGTCTTCCCGGGCGCACGAACAAGCCCGCCGTGCAGCGGCCCGGTGTCGCGTACCCTGCGGATCGTCTCGCCGTTTTCCGTGAACGCGTCGTCATCCAGCGCATACAGGTTGCCGTTGCGATAGTCGCCGATCAGGTGCTTGCCGAATGCGTAGGCGTAGGAGTTGGCGACGCTTCGGCATCCTGACATGCCAGAGGAAACCTCGAACCACTGCCCGCCTTCCGGGTAGACGAATGACTTGTCCGCAGTCGGGAACGTGATCTGGTAGAAGTACTGATCGTCTTTCGTGAAGCACCAGCCAATCGCGTCTGAGGCATCAGAGAAGTCTGAGAATTCGCGCGACATGGCGCGATCGGTGATTGCGAGCGCCCCGCCTTCGGACATTCGGTAGATGCGAAAGTCAGTCCCAAGGAGGTAAACGGAGTCCTTATTGCTCGCTACGGAATAGATGGCCTTCAGCCCGATTTCTATGGTCCCGCCCTGCACGCGATCGAACGGAGGATTTCCAACGCCTGAATTCCACCACCGTTCAATGGTCTTGCTCCCCAGTAGCAAGGCCTGCTCGTTGAAGGAAAACACCCTCAACAGGTCATCGGCGCTACTTTCCGCGGTCGCGTAGTTGAGCGCATTGATCGTCGCTGCGTCCCCAACATTCGACGAGCAAAAGCGCCCCTCGTCCCCGTCGTAGAGCATCTGGTTGTTGATGTGCGTCGCGCTGTTCGGGGTTTCAACGCCGGATACGGTCGAGAGCGTAGTCCCGTCCCAAACCTTCGCCACGCCGCCGCGCACGATAACGACGTCCTGCCCGATGCCGTCGAAGATGCACGGACCGGAACCGAGGATGCTTCCACGGGAGGTATGCGCGCCATCCGCGGCCACAGTGTACAGGGTCGTTCCGCAGACGTGGTACAGGATGCCGTTATGCTCGAACTGCCCACCGTCGGCACCAGAGCCTGCGCCAAACAACGTCAGCCCCGGCCACGATTCGAGGATGTAGGGAGACCGCGCAGATTGGTTGTCGATCTGCTGCGGCCAGAAATTGCGCGTGACTTGCGCGCTCAGCGGCAGGGAGGGATGCTTGTACGTCCCGCCGGTCAGATTGATGGGAACAAGCATTTAGTAATCCGTCGCGTCTTCTACGGACTCAAAGCGAGGGGTCAGCAAGCGGCGGATCTCAGGCTTCGCCCTGCCAGCGGCGATCTTGATCCGCTGATACCGTGCCGGCGATACGCCGTAGGTGTTCAGGCAGTTGTCTGCCATCAACGCGGCGACGTGCGGCGTCAATTCGGCCGGGCAGGTCCCGGTAGACGCCCAGACGTTCAGCCCCTCCGTTTTCAGGTCCGCATAGACCTCGGCATAGGCCGACTCGATGCGCGTCGCGTCCTGCGCCTGTAGAGATTGCCCGAGGCGCAACAGCCCCAGGTCGTTCGCAGCGCGGTCGCGTAGTTCAGCTTTCGTTGCCATTGCCTAGCCTTTAATAAAATCCAGGCCCGCGCCTGGTTGGCGCCGGTATGCGCCCGCGTGTGACCTCGGCGACGACCTCGCGCAGCTCCTGAACCGCTGTTTCGCCGCGGCGCTCAGAACTCACGTAGCCGGCATGCCCGGTGTTGCCGTGAATGTTTGGGGTCCAGACGGGCTCGCCTTCGTCGTCATAATCACCGGGGGAAGCCGCCATTATTCAAGCTCCTCGCGCAGCGTTTCAGCCGACTTCCGGTGATGCGGGGCTTTTCCGAACTTTGCCTCATAAGCCGCGCGCAGTTCGTCCAATCCGGTCGGGAGGCCGTGCTGTGCGTAGTCCTGCTGCTCGGCATCGGTTGCCGCCGCGGCGCCGTCCTGCGGCTCTGTAAGCAGCCTGTAATGCGTGACGTGCGCCTTTGCTTTCTCGGCCAGGTTCCCCTCAAGCTCGACAATATCGCCGGTCGAAACCATGCGGCCGTAGGACATCACTGGAACATCAGTCTTGTAGATGAATTCGAATTTCATATCACCACCGTCGTCTGTGTGAGGGTTTCGATGTGCTGCCCGGACTCAATCGCTCGAGCTGCCGAGCCGAGCTTTTCATACGTCTGCTGACAGCCGTTGTGCGCGGCGTAGGTCAACTGCAGCTTCGCAATCTGGTCCTGTATTTCTGCCATCTTCGCGCCGTGCTTCGTGTGTAGGAGCTTGAATTCCGACTCCCTGAACGGCCCAAGGCCGAGCTTTGGCTTGCCGCCCGACTTCCTACCCTCGACGTACGGATCCTTGAACAACGACGACGCCCTTGGAATTCCGATCTTGATGCCCCGCCCAATCGCAAGCCCGATCCATGCGTACATCACCGGACGCTGGTAGAAATACTCGTGATCGTCAACGGCCATGTCGCAGCCGTAGATCATGATTTCCTTCACATCGCTGCGCAGCATCGCGTAGCCCATCATGTAGGCCGGCGTGCTGGTCAGGTGCTCGCCCATGAACCGATTCACGGCCTCGAACGGATAAACCTCAACGTGCGCCGCCTTGATCGGGAAAAGCTCACCGACAACCATCGGAATGCCCTTGTCCACCAGCATCTGCGCATACTTCAGCGGGTCGCCGTGCTCGCTCAGGTCATCGTGGATCTCGAAAATCCGCGTTACCCGCTTGCCGGCGTGCCGGTCGATCTGGTTGCCGTGTACCCAGATTTCATAGCTCGCGTCGTCATATGGGGCCAGGTGCGCGCTGCTCGGGGCCCCGCCGACAATGGCGATCTTCGTCGGCCTTACAGCCGGACTCGCTTCTGCACGCTTGCATACCGCAATCAGCGTCCGGCCGGCAATGTCCCGTTCGACATCGGACTCCGTGCCGTCCTGTCCCCACCATTCCGAGACAATCCAGCCGCATTCGCGCAGCAGGGCGTCAAACTCGCCCTTCGTGTAATGCCGGAAGTGGAACCGCGTTTTTACTCCTGGAGAGCGTTCCCAGTGGACAACATCCTCATTCGGCACGCTTGCCAACAGCAGCGGCGCAGACTTCGCCAGCGCCTTCAGCAGCGGGCGTGGGTCTTCAATGTGCTCGATGGTCTCGAAACAAACCGCGGCGTCTGCCGGAAGCAATTCTCCCGGGCTGTTGCCGTCCGCGATGCCGAAGTGCGCGCCACGCTCCCCCGGCTTGGAGCCGTAGTGTTTCTTGGCGTATTCAATGGCCTCTGCGTCTATGTCAAAGCCGAGCGCGGCATGGCCGGCGTCGGCCAATATGCGCGATCCGTACCCGCATCCGGTAGCGAAGTCGATTACCTTTCTGCCAGCTGGCAATTGCCTTGCAGCCCACCGATACCGCGCAGTATGGTCTGCCCGGATACCGTCCAGCGTGGGCGCCACCTGGCGCTCGCCGGGAATCATGCAGCCTCCGGCCTGGCACACAAATTAATGTGCCAGGGCGCGGTGTCGCGGTCGATCAACGCCTTAATCCCATCATCAGTTGGCGCGAAACCGTGCTCGCCGAGCAACCGGGCCAGGCTCGCCGGGGTGTACCCCCAGCGGTGAACGTCGTTTTCCATGTCCCGCTGCCAGCCGTAAAACCCGGCGAGGGCGTGAGCTTCCTGGTCGGCGTTGTCCGAGCGCGACAGGCCGAGCAGTTGACGCGCATGAAAGGCGATGTCCGGCACAACAACATGAAGAATCCCGTCCGCCGCCAGCGCCCGCCGCCATGCGGTGAGCGCCCGCCGCGCGTCGGCGCAGTTCAGGTGCTCAAGCATGTGGCGGGTGTAGATATACTTCACGTCGTCGAACACATCCAGGTCCCACGCTTCCGCCACCAGGTCTGTCGCTTCGGTACGGCGGCGGTCTATGTTGATAAAGCCCTCAATGCGTGTGTTGCCGCATCCGATATGCAGTCTTTCTCCGTTTTGCATTTGATCCTCTCGCCAGGGTTAGAAAATGCCGCGTTCCACGGCGACACGCGGGCGAGCGCGTGCCCGAATTGTTGGTTAGTCGAGATACCCGAACAGTTCCAGCGTCACGGTCCCGGTGTTGGTCACCGTAGCCGCGTCCACAATGGATCCGTACACGTCCAACTCGCCGCCCGGATCGGTCGTCTGACCGTTCACGTTCAGGTAAGCGGGCTTCCCGAACTCTGCCGGGTCGGCAATCGCTTGCGCCCCGTCGGCATCAGCCGATGAAACGGCGTGGCCGTTCGACAGCGCGTCCGGGTCACTGGTGATGTTGGCGTTGACCGAAGCCAGGCCAATATCCAGCGTAGGACTTCCCGTAGTCGTAAGATCGTCCCAATACACCCGCGAAATACCCGACAGCCGAGCATTGGACGGGATGCGCCCGAACTTGACTGTCGCGCCGGATGCGGATGGCGGAATTTCGACGGTTGAGGAAACAAGCACCTTCAGGCCGTTGGCGTCGCCCTTGCCCGTTACCAGGCCAGTGCTGCTATGCCGTTCAGTTGCTTTTTGCGAATAAGTCAGATCAGCCATGATGGCCTCCTAAGAACGTAAAAGAGTGAGTGCGGTGCTGTTGGCCAGCGTCGCGGGACCGGTGGTGTTCGACAACGTGGCCGGGCCGGCGCCAGGATCAGCAGCGCCCAAAGCGGACTCGGACGACGTGGATACCGTAGCCGTGATGGTGCTAAGAGCATCAGCAAGGTTGTAGTAATTGGTATCCGGCGAAATGCTGCCGCCTGTTCCAGTTTGAAGCGCATCCGTGCCCGCCGTGAATCCGGCGGTGGCGTGAGCCTGCACCGTGACATAGCCGACAGGCGCTCCAGACGCGGGAGCCGCAGGCAGGGCAGCAATTGCAGCCGCCTCATTTGCGTACCCGGCGCTAGCCGCAGCCCACGTCGCAGTCAATGCGCCGTTCGCCGCTCCGGTCACCAAAAACACGCCCCACTGCGCAGCGGGAATTGTCTTTGTCGTCCCGGTGTCGGCGTTGGCGCTTGCGGCGACGGTTGCCAGCACCCCGTCGATTGACACCACGCACGCCCCTCCGGTCTTGACATCGAAATTGGTATCGATGAGAAGCGCCGGATTCCCCGAAAAGAGACGGTCCCCGGTCAGGTAGGTGCGCATGTTGTTGACCAAGGTTTTGAGATTGGTCATGTGCGTCTGGTTTGTATCGTGATCATCGGATAGTTCAATGATCGCGGTACGCGCCGCATCAACAGTGGCTTTCGTAGTGGCGTGATCCGTTGCCAGCTCATCCACCACGAGTTTGTTCGCCGCATGATCGGTCTGCAATTCGTTGACCAAATCCGTGACGTTCGCCATCCATGCGTACATGGATGCCTGATCCATCCCGGTGACGGTCAAGTCACCGGGTAAAGGCCGATTGGAAGCCATCAGGTCACCTCTTATGCGTCAGCAGCGGCGGAATGGAAAGACGTCACCATGCCGTGCTGCTTGCTGTTGTAGAAGAGCTTCTTGACGTCGTGTTTCATCGATACGCCGACGCCGCTCAGGTGCTCGTAGTCGTCCTCTTTGCGGCGCTTGAACGAGGCCATCCGTCCGATGCCGAAGCCAACAGCCTGCGCGCCGGTAAAGAACCCGATGCCGATGCGGCTGGCAGTGTCGCCGCCGTTGTCCAGGCCATCAGCCGACGCAGCGTTCGCACCCCATACGCCGTCCCACGGAGACCCGGAGCCGTCGCCATCGATGAAAATGTCTATTTCCGGCACCTCCTTGATGATCACGCCGTCATAGATCAGATCACCGCCGGCGAAGATCGGGTTGTCGACGCCACGGTCGCGCGCTTCGCGGTTTGCCTGCACAATCGTGGAATCCGCCGAAATGTCGCGGAAGCCGAGCGAGCCGACAAAGAACACATACCACGGGACATCGCCTTTGAGCATCACCGGCCGGATGTTCGGACGCGCCAGACCGGCCATGCGCTTCAGCAGCGTGATGTGCCCGGCGGTCAGCTTGTCGTTCGTGGTGTCGATTGTGCCGAGCGAGGTGGTGTGGTCGCCAGAGCTGTTGTTCGACTTAGCGTTGCCGTACAGCACGCGATCCTGGTTGTTGGTGTTCCAGGTATCCATGTTCCCAGCTGCAGCTGCAGTTGAGCCATAGGCGCCTTCTGTGCCGCCGTAGTTGTAGTACGTGCCGGATGCCTCGACTGCGCCCATTGCCTGAATGATCTGGTCGCGTTTCTTTTCCATCGTCCAG
>JAUYMQ010000418.1 GCA_030698575.1 Deltaproteobacteria bacterium | reverse complement strand
ACCCCCTCGGGCGTAACCGTGCCGGCGCTGAAGATCATGCTGATGTTCGCGATGTCGGCCTCCTCGGCCGTGACCCGCAGCAGCTTCTCGCCGCCGCCGCCGATCACGATGGGGGGCCTCGGCTTCTGGACCGGCTTCGGATAGCAGTAGGCGTCTTTTATCTTGTAGTACTTGCCGTCGAAGGTCGTCTTCGGCTCCGTCCAGAGGCTCTTCACGATCTTCACCGCCTCCTGAAGCATCGCTATGCGCACGCTGGGCTTCGGATAGTCGATGCCGTAGGCATCGAACTCCGGCCGGTACCAGCCCGCGCCGAGCCCAAGCTCGGCCCGCCCGTTCGAGATCCAGTCGAGCGTCGAGACGATCTTCGCGAGCAGCCCCGGATGCCGGTAGGCGTTGCAGGTCACCGTCTGCGTGATGCGCACCTTCGACGTGACCGCCGCGAGCGCCCCGAGCAGCGTGAAGCATTCGGGCCACGGGTCTTCGGGTTGCGCGAGCGTGGGCGGCCAGAAGTGATCGTCGCGGCTGATGCCGTAGAAGCCGAGGCGCTCGGCGTCGACCGCCATGGCGCGCCACTCGTCGAAGCTTGGAACGGTGTGGAAGGATGCAAAGAAGCGGACGGAGCGTGACATGCGCACCTCGCGGGCCGGGGAAAACGGGGGAAGTGTCGGGCGGAAGTCTAGGTTTTTTCGCGGCCGTGTGTCAACGCGACACGCGCCTACGCCGCGTGTCGTTGCGAGGAGGGCCCGCAGGGCCCGACGAAGCAATCCCCTTCGCAATTGCCATGAGATTGCTTCGTCGCTTCGCTCCTCGCAATGACATGCAATGGCTCGCCGTGGCGATCGATCGGCAGCGCATCGCCCAGTTCGCGAACGTAGAGCCAGGTCGCCAGCATGAGCGAGCCCACGAACAGCGCGAAGAAGGTGCCCGTCACCCTGAGCGTGAGCCGCGCGCGCGACGGCCAGCGGCCGTGCTCCAGCCCCGGCTCCGGGCGTTCCGCCCGCGCCTCGCGCGTCTTCTGCGCGACGAACTGCGACATGGGCTGCGGGCTCCAGCTGTAGCGCCGCTCACGGGGCGGGAGCAGAAGAAACCAGGGCGGAAGGATGGGCAGGCCGGGCTTCAGCCGGACGACGAGCGTGGGCGGGTTCATCCACAGCTCCGTCGCCCATTCGATGTCGTTCCACTCGACCAGGTAGTCCGCGCCGCCTTCGCTGACGACGATACCGGGCTCGGTGATTGTGCCCGCGCGCAGGTTGCGCGCGTGCAGCAGCAGGCCGCCGATGAACACGGCAACCGGCAGGAGGTAGGGTACGAGGATTTCGCGCACACCGGCCGGCAGCGACCAGGCGACGAAGCCCAGCGTCATCACGGCGAACAGCGGCAGAACGTAGCGGTAGATCGCGAGATGGCGCGTCGGGCTATAGAGAACGGGCTGCGAAGGATCGGGTGGGCGCACGCTGCCTCAGACCAGCGGGTCGTTCGGGAATTCCTGGGCGCTCACCTTCAACGGGAAGAACGAGCTTCCGAAGGCGCCCGGAATCACCTCGGCCAGATCCTCAGGCGTCCACCCCTCGAGGCGCCCGATGGTCCGCACCGGCCGCGGGAGTGAAAAGAGGATGATCTCCTTGGCCCGCACGCCGAAGATCTGCCCCGTGATCTCGGCCGCCTGATCGCTCGCGAGAAAGACCGCGAGCGGCGCGATGTGGGCCGGGGACATCTGCTTGATCTTCTCGACGCGGGCCTTCTGGGCGTCGGTCTCGGTCGGGATGGTGCCGATGAGGCGCGTCCAGGCGAAGGGCGAGATCGCGTTCACCGTGACGCCGTAGCGCTGCATCTCGAGCGCCAGATTTCGCGTGAGCCCCACGATGGCCATCTTGGCCGCGCCGTAATTCGTCTGCCCCATGTTTCCGATGAGCCCCGAGGTGCTCGTGAAGTTGATCACGCGGCCGAAGCCGCGCTCCTTCATGTGGTTGACCGCGGCCCGCGTCACGCAGAAGTGCCCCTTGAGATGCACGTTGATGACGGCGTCCCACTCCTCCTCGCTCATCTTCCAGAACATGCGATCGCGAAGAATGCCGGCGTTGTTCACCACGATGTCGATCCTCCCCCAGCGATCGAGCGCCGTTTGCACCATGGCCTTACCGCCATCCCAGGTGGCGACGCTGTCGAAGTTGGCGACGGCCTCGCCTCCGGCCTTCTCGATCTCGCGCACGACTTCCGCGGCGGGCATCTGGTCCAGCCCCTCGCCCTTCTCGCTGCCGCCGAGGTCGTTCACCACGACCTTCGCGCCATACTTCGCCATGAGAAGCGCGATGTCCCGGCCGATGCCGCGGCCCGCGCCTGTCACCAGCGCGACCTTGTCACGAAGCATCATCTGATCGTCCTCCTTGAAAAGAAGCACCGAGTTGCCGTCAACTCGGTGAGTGCTGCAAATCGGTTGAAGGGGGCGCCGGCGGGGCCCGCCTCAGGCCGCCAGCTTGAGCCCGATCTGGCTCAGCCTCCCGCGCAGGTTCTTCAAGAGATACTCGGCGAAGGAAGAGCCCGAAGACTCAACCTGCCAGTGCGCGGGCGGGGGCGGGAGGTTGGGATTGCGCCAGCCCGTGCTCTTGGCGATCAGGTGCGCGTAGCCCGCGAGAGCCTTCTCTACCTCGGCCCGCCGCTCGGGCGTCGTCTGTGCGATGCGGCGCTTCAGGTAGAGAACCCCGAAGCCGAGATGTCGGGATTCGTCCTGGCTCACCTTTGCGAGGATGTCGCGCAGGAGCGCGTCGGAGGTCGTGTCCATCATCGAGTGGAAGCTGTCGAGCGCCAGCCCCTCGGCCAGCACCTGCATTCCCACGAGCTTCTCTTCGACGCCGGGCGCCTCGAGCAGGTTGAGCAGAAGACGTTCGAGGTGGGGATTGAGCTGCGTCGGCCCGCCGATGAGATTCAGGTAGCGGCCAAAGACCTCGGTGTGGCGCGCCTCGTCGATCACCTGGCTCGAGAGGTAGAGCTTGGCCGACATGTCGGGCACGAGCGGGATGAGCTGCGCGCAAACAGCCAGCGCGCCCTGCTCTCCGTACCAGAACTGGGAGATCACGTCGGCCCGGTAGGCGAGGGCCGTCTCCTTCGTGAGCTTCTTGCTCCAGCCGACAGGCTTCGACCAGTCGATGTCGGTCGAGGCGTTCCACTGCTCGGACTTCGCCATCTCATAGAGGCGCGTTTCTTCGCCTTCGACCAGATCGAAGTTCGCGAGAATGTAGCTCTGTCCCATGGGCTGCTCCTCTGCGTCCCGTCGGCCGCGGGCGCGACCTGCTCATCCTAGCCCCATCGGGCGGCGGCGACAAGCAGGTCGCGGGCCGCGCATGTCATTGCGAGGAGGGCCGCTTAGCCGCCGCATGTCCTTGCGAGGAGGGCCGCGGGCCGCGCATGTCATTGCGAGGAGGGCCGGAGGCCCGACGAAGCAATCTCCCGGCAAATACGGAGGGGATTGCTTCGTCGCTTCGCTCCTCGCAATGACATGCGCTGACTGGGGAGATCGCAAAGACAGGTGGGGGACCGCTTAGCCGGCGTAGGTCATGCGAGTGTCGGCGAGTTTCAGGACGGATCCGTCCTGGTCGAGGCGCGCATCCACGATCTCGAACACAAAGATGTCGTGATCGCCAATGGTCTCCACTTTCTGGACGAGCTTTCCCTCAAGGACGCCGACGACCCCTTCGAGGATCGGGGGGCCGGCGTCGTCCTTGACCGCAGCGCCGAAAAATTTGTCGGGTGTGCGTCGCGTGGGGACGACGAAACGCTGAGCTAGCGCCTCGCCGGTTTTCGGGAGGAAGTGGATGGCCACTCGCCCGGCTTTGGCGATGAGGGGGTGGTTCTGGCAGGCCCGGGCGATGGCCATGGCCACGAGCGGCGGCCGGAAGCTCACCTGCGTGAGCCAGTTGACCGTGAGCCCGTTGCGTTGCCCTTTATCCTGCGCCGTCACGACGAAGAGGCCGTAGGGAATATTTTGCAGCAGCAGCCGCCTGGCCTTCTCGTCCATGGGCCTCCCCTTCCGATGAATTCTTTTCGCCGCGCGAGGGTCGGCGGGGCCTTGCAGGGATCATCGGAAGTTCCGGCTGCGGGCTGGAATCGCGCCCCAAAGCTCGGGCACCGCCCAACGGCGGCGTCATGCGCGAGCGGACAATAAGCGTGGTGTAAAATCGACCCTGCCCGATCCGAAGGCGCAGCAGGCTCGTGGTGCCAAGTCTTCGCCAACATGGGTCGCCCCATGACTCGGCGCGCCCGCTATGTGTTGCCACCCGATTAATGACCAAGATCATTGTACAAGTGATGACTCCAAAACAAACCTGATTGTCATGGTTGGGTATGCCTAAGAATTACAAGACCAGCGGAATAATAACTCAACGCTCTTGTGTAACTTTTGAATTCTGCGATACTTAGCCAGCAAGATTTCCTCTCCTAACTTTTCTTGATTAAACGAGCGATCCAAAACTCAAAAGTGGAGAGCAAGACCATGTTGAAAATGGTTCTTCCGCTTCTTCTCGTCGCTCTCCTGTGCTCGGGCTGCTACACCGTCCGGCACAAGTACAGCGGCCCCGTCACAATCACCAATGCGAAAGAAGTTGAAGGAAAACCGCACATCGTTAAGCACTTCAAGAAGCACGACCGCCAGGTGTTCTGGCTTTTCGGATTGGCTGGCTCGGGCGAACCATTGAACGTCCTAAAGCTGGCTGCCGAGGAAGCTCGTCCTGATCAGGCAATTGTCAATTTCAGACTCAAGGACGGCATGAGCACAGGGGACGCCTTCCTTGATGGTCTAATCGGCATCGTCGGGACCTATTCGGTCTGGATCGAAGGCGACGTGGTCCAGGGTGACACGGTCGAATCTGTTGCCCCGCAAGGTCCCGAAGGAGAAAGAATGGCGCCCTAGAGCTAGATGGGCGAGGCGGACAAAGTTCAAGTTGGCGCTGCCTACCGAGGAGGCTGCATGGTCACGAAACCATCGTCCATTTTAATGTCCGTTGTTTTCCTGATTTCCACCAGTGGCTGCTTCCACATGAAGCATAGCTTCGATGGGACGGTCTATTTCAACCGCATACCGGATGCCAAACGAGAGGGACACCTGGACAAAGAGCAAATGATGGGATTCGCGCTTTATGGTCTCGTCCCCTATGAGCAGGAGCCGACACGATCGCTCGTTGCATCAAGTGGTCGTGAAATATCGAATCTGGAAATAGAAACCCAGTTTACCGCCATGGATCATCTCGTGGCATTTTTCATCGCACTTGCAACATTTGGTCTAGGTAACATCATCTACGAAACACGGACGATCAAAATCGAGGGGGACTACATCGATCCCGCATACGGGCCCGCCCCCCTGGACGCTGTATACGAATAGGGGGCGAGCAAATAATGAACAAACGGCTTCGTGGAATTCTATGCATCATGCTCATCGTGAGTGTCAGCGGTTGCTTTCACATGAAGCACGAGTTCGACGGAACCGTCTACTACAACCACATGCCGCTGAAAGCAGGCCAGGCGACGGGCCACGTTGACAAGAAGAAGATATGCGGATTTGCCGTATGGGGCCTGTTCCCTTGGAAGAAGGAACCCTCGAGGGGGCTGGTTCCAACGACCGGGAAAGAGACGACGATATCGGAGATCAAGACTCAGTTCACAATTCTCGACATAATCATCTCTGGCGTGCTGAACTACTTCATCGGGGGAGGGGTCATCTTCCAGCCTCGTACGCTCTACGTCGAGGGAGACTACATCCGTCCCGAGGCTGGACCCGCGAAAACCGACGCCGTTTATCAATGATCGCAGGCGGCCTTTGACTTCCTCATTGAGGATGGCTTGAGCCGCGCCCCGGAGATCCCGACGAAGGCGCGAGCCTCACCGACCCGTTTGACTCTCCCGCCCCTTCATCCCTAATATCGCCCCCAACCCGCGCCCCGAACTGAGGGATCCCCTCTGCCCTGCGCCATGCTCGGGCACTGCGCGGGCGGAACGCTGAAAAACCAAATGCTTGCCGAGCGCCCAACCCCCTGATTCGTCGACGCAAGTACATGTTCAGAAAGCCTCCGCGCACACCCCGCGTGATCGCCATCCTCCTGGCCCTCGCGGCCGGGGCGGCGATGGTGTTCCTGCTGCCCCGCCCCTCGGCGAATGTCTCGGCGCGCATGGAGGGCGGCGGCCCGGATCGCGTGCTGATTATCGACGTCGAGGGCACGGAGGCGGCGAAGCAGTTCGAGATCCCGGCGATCGGCCTGGCCGAGCCCCTGGTGGCGGGGCAGGCGCAGCTTCGCGTTCCAGCCGGCAAGCTGCCGGCCAAGGGGACGAAGCTTGCCTATGTCGTCAAAGGGCCCTGGTACAGCACCGATCTTACGGGCGAGATCGATTTCGAGCGCCCCGCGGCGAACGTCCATTACGTGGCGACCGTCAAGCCCGACGGCGCCGGCGGTGCCTGGCTGACGATCAAGGGCGAGAGGGG
>JAUYMQ010000416.1 GCA_030698575.1 Deltaproteobacteria bacterium | reverse complement strand
GGCCAATCTGACCTTCACTTTCCTCCGCGCAAACCACGCTTCACGACCTTTACCCTTATATTGATCGCCGCTGCCTCAACCACGGGCTTCTTGAACACCGGATTGAAACGACTTCTGAAGTCGTCTCAATCCTTATTGGTTATACGGCAAGGTCGCGATCTGGAGAAGCGCCGTTTGAGGAGGAGGGCGGCGCGGCCTCGCTGATCGGAGCCGCGCGCCGCATCACTGCCCGCACAAGATCACGACCGATTCCGAAACGCGGCACTCCTATTACTCGCTACGCGGTTGCTTCCTCACCGAGTTGGAGTGGCGCGAGAAGCAGGATCTGACCCGAATGGCACTTACTTAAGCTTTTCCGGGTGACCATGTTCTCGGACATGCGCGCGTGCAGTCGCGCGCGGTATGGTAAGCAACGGATAGGGTTTAAGTCGTCGTTTGAGCGCGCGGGGCTCGATACGGCCGGGGCGCTCACCGACGTGTTGTTGGGCGATGAGGACAAACAAGCCATAGAGCTTGTCGTCGTCGATTCGGTTGGCGTGGTAAGTCCAGGCGATCCAGATTTGCACGGTGTGCTTGAAGCTGAGTTGGCGCGGCAGTCGATGGGCCAGCCAGGCGGCCTGGGCCATCATCAGGCGGATGAGATTGTAGGCGAGCAGGTAGACCCAGATTTCCTTGATCGCCATGGCGGGCGTCTGGCAGCTCAGTCGGTCCATCCCCAGGGTGGTCTTGATGTTGCGTAGATCGAGTTCCACATGCCAGCGGTCGCGGTAAAGGGCTCTCAAGGCGGCTTTGTCGGTGAGCTTCGGGCAAAGCAGCGTTGTCACCAGCGTCTTGCCCCCGGTGCGCAGCTCACGCACAGTCAGGCTCTGCGGGGCCTGCTCGTAGTCGGCCTGGCTCATCCAGTCGGGTTTGGTGACCGGCTTTGGCAGCAGCATCAGGTGGTCGCGCACACCGAGGCGCTGACCGCAGCGAAAGTCCGTGGTGCGTTGGCGCGAACCGTGTTGTTCAAACACCGCATCGATGCCCCGTTCACGCAAGGTGCACAGCAGGAAATACGTGGCGTAGAACGCATCGCCAAGCAACAGGTCGCCGCGTTCCAGGGTGTCGAGGATCGAACGCAGCAACGACTGTTCATCGCCGCCCTTGCCCCGATAGTGGCCGATTGCGGCTTGGAGCACGGCGCCACTTCCCAAGCACACCAGGCCCACCATCCGACACAGCGGGAAGCCCAGTCCGGACTTCTGGCTGCGCGCTTGCGGGTAAGCGGCCTGGTTGGCCGGGGTGTCGGGCATCACCAGCGTCGTGCCGTCCACCAAGCGCACCGGGCGACCCCGCCAGTGCCAGGCATCGGGTGCGTGTGCCGTCACACATTGGCCTACGTATCCCGCCAGCGTATGCACCATTTCCGTCGGCAAGCGCAGACGCGCACGGCAGTACGCCCCCGTATGCGTACTGCACGGCGTGAGTCCTGCGGCCAGGCGCTTGATCGCCGCCTCGTCTACCGCCTTCTGGCAGGATCGATCCGCGCTCAGCGCCTGGGCCAGAAACATCGACAGCGTCTCAGTCGGCGGAAATCGCCGTTCCCGATGCGGCGGCAACAACGACTCGACTTTGTCGAACAATTCCGGCCCCGTCAGCAGATTGAAAAAGCCATAGGCATCGCTTTCACGGACCTGCGAGCGAACTTGTCGTTGTTGCGCGCGTGCGTTGCGAATAGCATCATGCATTCGGGCTGGCTCCTTGAGTGATGGGTGGGCGTTTGGCAACTCCACCTTATCGCTCATCGAGCCAGCCTTTTGCAACAATCAGTTCAGGTGCTTATCCTTAAGTAAGTGCCATTCGGATCTGACCCCTCTCTCCACAGGCGGCTTACAGCCGCGGCGAGAGGGATCCGAAGAAGAAGTTGAACTCGCTGCGCTTCGCGGATTTGAAGTAGCGGTCCTGCCATGCAGGAGTGGGCTTCAGCAACACGAGGGCTCTCGTCCGGCGCGCGGTGGCCTGCCACGTCCGGAACCGCAGGTGGTCGAACATGCCCACAAGGTGCACTGCGTACTCGGCCGCGAGGCCCGGCACGTTCTCGATGATCAGGAGGTCCGCGTAGCGCCTCGAGCTCGTGGCGGCACCGAGATCGTGGGATCCGGTCATCACGACCGGATGTGGCCCGAATGGATCCACGAGGACGATCGTGCTGGTGATTCCAGGTTTTGAACCGGCCAGCGTAATGACGCGGCGGTCGTCGTTGACACGGTATTCGTAGCCGCTGCGGCCCTCGGACCACGACAAGCCCTCGATGAAGAGATCCTTGTCGGCGAGCCGACTTAATATCTCTTCCATCATCTCCGGGGCGACGCGCGCCCGGTTCACCGCAAAGAGCACGCCCTGCCGGGCGCCCCGAATGAGACGCTTGGCATCCCGCAGGTCTCCGTTGCCCCGCGTGGGAGTGTTCCAGAGCGTCAGCGCCATCTCGGCCTCGCGAATGTGGACAGGCGAGCGGGTGATTCGCTCGCGGCGCAGCCCGCGGACCCCGGCGGGACACGCGAGATCCTCCCAGCGGTCGAGATAAGCGCGCGCAAGAGGCACCGATTCCATGAAGACGGCGTTGTTCGAGCGCAGGCACAGCGCGTCGATGGTCCACGCGGCGCTTCCGGTCAAGACGCTGAGCGGCGTTCCCCACCGGTCGCACGACACGAGGAAGTTGCTGCGCGCCGTGGCGGCGGCTTTCTCGCACGCATAGACGCGAACGCTGGCGTCCTTCAGCGGCTTGGTGACACGCCCGCCGAACGCGGCCGCAGGAAGGACGACGCGGGCGTTTTGGCCCAGGGCCGCGAGCGCGCGCGCCAAGTCCGGATCGTCGAGGCCGGACAGGACAGCGTATACGTGCCGGTCCGCCGCCTTCGCGGCAGTGAGCAACTCCAGGATCCGGCGGCGCAGCCCACTGCCTAGGTTGCTGCGCAACTCAGAGGCGCGTCCCCGGCTACCGCGCAGCACGTGCTCGTCCACGTCCGCGCGACCCTGGCGTAACCGAGTCGCCGACCAGAGTGGAGCGCTGAAGAAGGCACGGCACCCGGGGTTGCCGCCCGCGAGGGGAGAGACCCAGCCTGTCCAGGCGCTCCCGGCCTGTTGCTCGCTCGGTTCGGCGAGATTGCCGGGCGCGCCGAGCACGGGTGCGACACGGTACCGGGCCTCACCCGGCACGCGCGCCAGCCACCTGAAATTCTGGATCGGGTTCTTCGTGCTGTCTAGAAAGCCGGAGCCCACTTTCATCGAGCGCTCGAGTACCAAGCGGTTCTTCATGACGTAGCGCGTTATGCCCGCGTCCCCGAGCCTCTCGCCGTAGAGCGCGAAGCCGAGGCAATTCGGGATCGGCCGCTCCGTGCGCCAGACGAGCAGCACGCCGTCGGAGTTGCTGTGCGCCCGGATCTCGACCGTGTGTATAGCCGCGTCCAAGTCATCAGGCTTGCCCTCGCCTTGCGCCGGCAGGCGCTCCTGCAGCCACCGGTTGACGGCCGCGTCCACATCGATCGATTCAGGCCGCGGAGTGAAGAACCCGACGGTCTTGTGCTCCTTAAGCTCGGCCCGCCAGCGCACGATTTCAGGATCGCCGCCGAGCGCGGCGATCGATTCGACAGGCCAGTCGGCCTGCTCGTTCGCCATGAACACCAGCACCTCGATGCCGCGCCTCAGCGCCTCCGCGTATTCGAGCTGGGTCACGCTTCGCACCTCGGCTTCCGGTACGTGGCCGCGCCGGAAGCCGACGAGCAGGATGCAGAGCTGGCAGTCCCGGACCCGCTCCTGCGAGAGGGCTTTCGGCTCGTCGTCCGCGGCCGTCCACTTCTCCATCGGGTCGACGAAGATGCCGCCGCGCAAGAGCCTGTCGATGACGTACGCGCGGTGGTCCTTGAGATCGCGGTAGGTCGAGGAGACGAACGCTCGGATCATGGTGGAGAGCTCACAATTGGCATGGACTCGGATCGGGACGATAGGCGAGATAGAGCGCGGCCTTTTGTTGGCGTAGTTCGGCCTCGATTCGATCGTCCCTGCCGGCGCGTCCATTCGCGATGAGTCGCTCCGCGAGCGCGATTAACGAATCATGCATTGAGTCGATGCAGAGGTGCCGTATAACCAATGAGTATACTGACCAGTGATATTAACTTCACAGACATTACCGTAATGCGAGAATTACTCTTTCGATCAATGGGTTGTCAACTATTTTTATTCACAGGTATAACCAATATCCTCGGTCAGTATAGCGTCAATATACCTGCACAGCTTAAGCTTTGCTCAATCTCCATCCGCCGGACTCCGAACTCCCTTCCCGCCTCGATTCAAAACATGGAGAATACCCGGCGCTGAGTACTTTTTCATTTACGCGAATTGATCGACGGGCTTATCTTGCCTCGCCTGCGTTTCCCGACTCGCGTCTCGCTTGTTCCGCGAAGCTCCAATTGTGAACTTTGTCGAGGGGGGACGGTGTGCTCGATCGGTAACTGCAGAATCGTTTGAACGTCAGCGAACTTTCAGTCCGTCAAATCCAGCAACACCCCATCCGGATCCGCCAGCGCGTGCTTGCAGAGCTTGCAGCCTTGGAGATTTGTTTGCCGCGTCTCGCCGTCGCGGCCGATAGTGATTTTTCTCGCGTTGGAGCCGGGCGCGGTGGTGGGAAGATTCTCGATATCCTTCTTGGCCTCTTCGAGGTTCTCTACTTGGAAGCCGAAGTGGTCGAGTCCCGCCATCAGCCCGCGGTACTTCACCATGTCCCACGGCCGCAGCGCGATCGTCACTTTGCCGTCGGTGACGTAGTAGCTGTTGTCCCCG
>JAUYMQ010000409.1 GCA_030698575.1 Deltaproteobacteria bacterium | reverse complement strand
TCGACGATCCCTGGAGTGGGCGCCATCACCGCCTCGATCTCCGCCGCCTTCGCCCTCAAGACATCGAGGTCGGGGCCGAAAACTTTGACCGCGAGTTGCGCGCGGACGCCCGAAAGCATGTGATCCAGACGGTGGGAAATCGGCTGGCCGACGTTCAAGGCCGTGCCCGGAATCTGGGACAGGCGTGATCGAATATCCTCCAGAATGGCTTCTCTGGACCTCTCCGACCCGCGTAGATCCAGATCGATCTCCGTGTAGTGGACTCCCTCCGCGTGCTCGTCCAGCTCAGCACGCCCAGTCCTCCGTCCCGTCGAGACGACTTCCGGTATCTTGAGCAGCAGCTTCTCGGCCACGCTTCCGATCCGATTCGACTCGCTGAGCGACGTGCCCGGCGCCGCCAACAAGTTCACGGTCACGGTACCCTCGTTGAATTCCGGAAGGAACTCCTTCCCCATGAGGGGATAGAGAGCGAGGCCGCTGACCACAAGAATCGTTGCTATGAGAACAACCAGGCCCGGCCGGCGGAGCGCCGGGCCGAGAACGAACCTCCGGTCGAATTCTTTCAACTTGCGGACAAGCCAGCCGTCTGACTCGCTCGCCATGCGTCGCATTTGCGGAAGGAGATATGAGCAAAGCGCCGGAATCACCGTCAGCGAGACGATGAACGATGCGATCATCGAGATGATGGTGGCGATTCCGATTGGCGCGAAGAGACGCCCCTCGATTCCACCCAGCCCGAAGAGGGGAATGAACACGAGGATGATCAAGAGGGTCGCAAACAGGATGGAATTTCTGACTTCGGCCGAGGCGCTGGCGATGACCCTCAGGGGGGGCCTCGGTTTCGGCTTGTGGCGGTTTTCACGCAACCGCCTGAAGACGTTTTCGACGTCCACGATGGCGTCGTCGACGACCATGCCTATGGCCACGGCTAGACCGCCGAGGGTCATCGTGTTGATGGTGATATCGAGATAATGAAAGACGATCGCCGTGGCCAGAAAAGACAGGGGGATCGCGGTCAAGGTGATGAGCGTCGTCCGGACGTTGAGCAAGAATAGAAACAGGACGATGACGACCATGATGGCGCCGTCCCGGATGGCCTCTTCCACGTTCGAAATCGCGGCCTGAATGAAGTTCGCTTGCTTGAAGAGGAGTTTTATCTCGACGCCTTTCGGCAGGGACGCCCCTATCTCGTCAAGCGCGCCTTCAACCTTCCGCGTCAGCGAGATGGTATCCACGCCCGGCTGCTTCTGAACGGAAAGGATCACCGCCGGCCCGCCGTTCACCCCGGCGTCCCCCCGCTTCACGCGGTCACCTATCTTGACGGTCGCGACGTCCTTGAGAAGGAGGGGCGTCTCG
This sequence comes from Deltaproteobacteria bacterium, assembly GCA_030698575.1. Lineage (GTDB taxonomy): Bacteria > JAUYMQ01 > JAUYMQ01 > JAUYMQ01 > JAUYMQ01 > JAUYMQ01. The sequence continues at coordinate 2,376 of JAUYMQ010000409.1, read as the reverse complement.
CCCCTCATTCGAATGACGGAATCCCCGATGTCATCGATGGAGCTGGTCCGACCGATGTTACGGATGAGCGCCTCGCGATTCGCGGTTTCCAGGAAACCCCCCGCCGTGTTCATCTGCGATTTCGATGCGGTTTCCTCAACCTCCTGCAAACTTACGTCGTAGAACGCGAGCTTCTGAGGGGAGACCAGGACCTGGTACTGCTTCACGCCTCCGCCGATCGGGATAACCTGGGAAACACCGGGGATGGTGAGAAGCCGCTGCCGGATGGTCCAGTCCGCAAGAGACCGCAGAGCCCGTGGCGAAACAGTTCCGCTATCACTCGACAGTCCGATGAGCATGATTTCGCCCATGATCGATGAGATCGGCCCCATGACCGGAGCCACTCCTTCGGGGAGCTGTTCCCTCGCTATCTGAAGCCTTTCCTGAATCAACTGACGGTCACGATAAATATCGGTGCCCCAGTCAAACTCTACGAAAACCACGGAAAGCCCGATGCCCGAACTGGAGCGCACACGACGAACGTCGGGCGCGCCATTGAGAGAGGTTTCCAGCGGCCACGTGACCAGGGTCTCGACCTCCTCAGGCGCGAGGCCGGGGGCTTCCGTCAGAATAGTGACCGTGGGCCGGTTGAGATCCGGGAACACATCAACCGGGAGATTCGCCGCGACGATCCCGCCGTAAATGACGATCATGATGGACGCGGCAATCACAAAGAGGCGATTGCGCAAAGAGAACTCGATCATCCGGTTCAGCATGTCTAGGCCTCCCGGACGGAGGAGTGTCTAGCGCGACGCGCCCGGACTCCGAGCCAGAGGATTGCGAGAATTCCTACCGCCCCGGCGGCCCATACCCATCGCGCCTGGCCGGGCCCCGGCGTAGACCCGGAGGCGGGCTCCTGGCCCGCCGAGGCCTCGTGATCCACGTCGACCTTGTCCAGAGCCTTCGTACCCGTTTGTTCCTCGTGCTCGTCGTTCTTGGAGGCCGGCGAGCCGGGGATGTACTGAAGCTGGTAATTCCCTCGCACGACCACCTCGTCGCCCGGGAGGATTCCCTCGATCACCTCCTGGTAGCGATCGTCCGCGAGGCCCAGAACAAGTTCCCTGCGCTCGAAGCTGAGCGGATCCTCTCCCTGCACGAAGGCGAAGTTGCGTCCTGAATCTCCCAGGACGGCCGCCTCGGGAATCGTCACCGCTACATCGGATTCGGCAATTACGATAGCCACCGAGGCCGTCATTCCCGGAAGAAGGCGTTCTTTCTCGTTCACCAGACGCACGTACACATCAAGGCTCCCCGATGTCCTGTCGAGTTCACCTGCCGTCCGCTCGATCGATCCCTCGAAGACCTCATCCGAATAGCCGTCCACGCGCACCCTCGCCTTGGCACCCTGCCGAACCTGGCCGATCTGTCCTTCGAAGACCTTCGCTACGGCGTAGACCTCCCTCAGATCAGCCAGCTCGAACAGATGGGTGGCCGGTTCCACACTGTCGCCGACGACCACGTGCCGATCGGTCACGACTCCCGATAGCGGCGCGCGATAGGTGACGCTGGGCGGCGGGCTCCCGAGCTGGCGGCTTTCCACTCGCACCATCGGCTGGCCGCGCTCGACCTTCGCGCCTTCGTGGCTCATCAGATCGACAACGCGGCCCGAGATGCGGCTCGAGACAGCGCCCGATCGCTCAGGGATGGGCGCAATTCGCCCTACCGTCGTGAGGACCTTCTCGATGGGCCGCAGCTCGGCAGCTTCCGTCCGGAGGTCGAGATTCTTGCGCGCCTCGGGGCTGATGCGCACCAGACCCTCCGCGAGCGAGGCGCTTTCGCCCCCGGGCGCAGCCGTGTGACCCTCGTGGGCTTTCGGGCCGGCCGGCATCACGAGGAGCGCCGCGAGGACGAATGCGATGCCCCCAAGCAAGCGGGCGAACTTTATCTTGACGGGCATCTTCATGGTTTCTCCTGCTGTTTCTCGGTCGTTTCGATCACGAGAGGGTCGGAAACGCTGGCCGTCTGCAGATCGATGCGGGCCTTCCACAGTTGACCCAGTGCCCCGTAATAGCGCTGGCGAATGTTCGCGGACTGCTGCTGGGCCTGCACGAGTTCGGTAATTCCCACCAGCCCGTCGGCGTAACCGGACTTGATGAGGGCAACGTTGCGATCAGAGAGCCCTATCAACTCACCGCGGTAGGCCTCCACCGCCTCCTCGAGCCGCTTCACCTGAGACCACGCCGCCTCCACCTCTCGGCGCACCGCAAGCTCGGCGGCGGCTAGTTTCGCCGCCGAACGCTTCTGGCCGGCGCGCGCCTCGGCGATCCGGCCCTGATTGCGGTTCCAGATTGGCAGGGGGACCCGAAGGCGGAGCCCGATGAATTGATCTCGCTGAGG